>CAYJRT010000086.1:0-2511 GCA_964372895.1 uncultured Candidatus Saccharibacteria bacterium | reverse complement strand
TGCACGAGTTTTGGTATAAAAAAGTTTTTGGTATTGCTGATTTTTATATGCGCCTCTCTCTTCCTGCGCGCAATAAAACGAAGTACGCGGGCAAATGGGCAGACTGGAATAAGGCCGTGAATCTGGTGCAGGGAGCAATGAAAAAATCCCAACTCCCATTCGTCCAAGTAAAAGGCGAGGCTGCTTTCTATGGCCCAAAAATTGATTTTCAAATCAAGAGCGTGATTGGACGCGAAGAAACCGCTTCCACGAACCAGTTAGACTTTGTTGCCGCCCAACGCTTCGGACTGGCGTACAAAGATCAACACGGGAAAGATAAACCAGTATACGTGATTCATCGAGCGCCGTTGGGCTCCCATGAGCGGTTTATTGCGTTTCTCATCGAGCATTATGCGGGCGCTTTTCCCCTGTGGCTTTCTCCAGAGCAACTATGGATTTTGCCCGTTTCTGATAAATTTGTTGCCTTTGCGCATGAACTCATGAAAAAATTCCAAGAGTCGAACTCGACTCTCCGGGTCCACATAAAAGATGAAAACGAAACATTGGGGAAGAAAATCAGGGAAGGGGAAATGCAAAAGATTCCTTATTTGCTCATCGTTGGAGAAAAAGAACAGCAATCAGGAATGGTAAGCGTGAGGCAACGCGGCAAAGGAGATATTGGTTCCATGGTGTTTTCTCAATTCATCTCGCGACTTATGGAAGAAGTAAAAGCAAAACAACAGCATGGCTGACTCTCAACAAATAGAAAATTTAGTGCGAGAGTACCAAAGATGGCACCAAGAAATGGAGCCCAAGGAGTATTCTCAAACCATTTCCGTGGATACGGTGGCCGCCCTGGTAGCCTCTTTCTATGAGAAAATTCGGAAAGTGGTGGATTGGCGCGAAGAACACTTGCTTCGCAAAACCGCCATTGAACGCATGCTCCGACGCAGACTTCTGCTGCGCAAAGATGGTCAAGAAGTGGGGGAACCTCTGGTGCAAGAATTGATTCGGGGCGGCCACCTTCCCAATAACACAATCCCGGTGGACAAAATTGACGATGTGCAAAGAATCATTTCGAAATACGCTTTTTTGAATTTAGCGCAAAGGCAAAGGAATGGAGCTTTAGAAGGCATGGCTGATTGGCTCTTAGGCATTGAAGCGAGTGAAATCGAAGAGGTTTTTTCTCTGCCCTGGAAAGAAAAAGCACTGATAGAGTTCATGACGCGCGAACTTGAGCCAAAATTTCGTTTACGAAAAAGGGATGCAGGTCTTATTTCAGATACAGAAAAAAAATATCAAGTGTATGTGGCAGTTCAGAAGGCGCTTTTTAAGCTCGATAATCCCACTATTAGCTACCACATTTTCGAGAAACTTTACGCCGATTGGGCAAATCCTTCAAGAGAAACCTTGGAAAACATAACGGGCAATCTCGATCAAATACGCGAAGTGTTTGAGCGTATTTTCAACCACCCGCTTGCAGAGAAGTTTTACCGCATTGCAGAAAACAATGATGCCCCCTATCTTATTCTCCATGATCTTATTGACGCTCATCCAAACGATTTTTTTGAATTGATCGCCAACTCTTCAAAACTTGAAGAAGAAATCGCTCAAGCATATAAAGAGCGACTCAAAAGGCTTGACGGCAAAATCCGTAGAGCGGCTCTGTATAGCATCCTTTCCATCTTTGCCACCAAGATTCTTATTGCCCTTTTTGTGGAGGTGCCCATTGACCGCTACCTTGGCCATGAAATTACCTTGAAAACGTTGGGCGTTAATGTCTTTGTCCCCCCTCTCCTCATGTTGTTGTTTATATCCACAGCCCAAACCTCCTCAAAAGAAAATTTCCAAAGGGCGTTGCTGGAAGTTATCCGCCTTGCGCATGGCACGGAAAAGAAAGGGTTTCTCGAAATATCTGCGCCCCGAAAGAAAAAATCTCTCTTCACCTTAACTGTTTATTTGATGTATGCGGTCAGTTTTGTGATAACCTTTGGCGCAATTATATGGATTCTCTCGAACCTCCACTTTAGCATTCCTTCCATAGTTGTATTTTTGTTTTTTGCTTCGCTTATCGCTTTTGCCGGGACGCGGATCCGTCAGCGCGCCAAAGAACTTATGATGGGAGAGACAAGAGACAGTTTGTTAGATGGAATTTTCGATTTCTTTGCTATTCCTGTAGTTCAGGTTGGGAAATGGCTTTCAGGAAAATTGGCGCGCTACAATATCGTTGTTCTCGTCCTCAACTTCCTTGTCGAAATTCCTTTCCAAATTTTTGTTGAGTTTATCGAACAGTGGAGAGCGTTTTTGAAAGAAAAGAAGGAAGAAATCCATTAGCACGACACCAATACACTAATAAAACACTAATTATATGAATACCTTATTCGTGTTATTCGTGTCAATTCGTGTATTAGTGTCGTGTTCAGATGAAAAATCTTATCGTAATCGTCGGTCCTACGGCTTCAGGAAAGAGCGATTTGGCGGTAAAACTGGCGCGAAAGTTTAGTGGGGAAGTTATATCGGCTGATTCGCGGC
>CAYJRT010000085.1:0-2520 GCA_964372895.1 uncultured Candidatus Saccharibacteria bacterium | reverse complement strand
CAACTTTCATTTCCTCCTTTTTTTGTTTTTTCTTCTTTTCTCTTTTCTGTCTGGTTGTCCGTGGTCAGTCGTTCGTTGTAAGTTTCGGTCGCTCGTCATCAGTCGTTAGTCCTAGTCTGCTGTCCGTTGTCAATTGCAAGTCGACAGTCGTAAGTTTCCTTTATTCAATTATCAATGAGCTGTTCTAATTTCAAGATAACAAGGCTTATAAAGGTGGTCAAGGGTTCAGCTTATTTTATTCTGAACCGCAATTTTCTCCATGTACTCCCCTACTTTTTTGATCAGTTGTTGGGGCGTATAGTTTGTTTTGATAAGGTAGTCGAGGATGCCTAACTTAAAGGCATGGCGTTGGGTTTCAAGGTCGTCGAAGTTCGAGAACACGAGCACTGGAATCTTCATTAGTTCTGGATCTTGGATGCGTTTTTCGAGAAACCGCAGTCCATTGCTGTCTTCTTCCAAGATGATGTCCAGCAAGATGAAGTCCGGCACTTCGCTTTTTGCAAGCTCAAAGCCTTGGATATCAGTGGTTGCGGTAAACACGCGGAATCCTTGGTCCTCAAAGATACGGCGGTACACGTCAATAAGAAACGGTTCATCCTCTATAATAAGCAATTTTTTCTTTGGAGTTTCGAATGGCATAACGTTATTGCGAATTTACAGCTGTTGAGTTTTGCGCTGGAGCGTTGGTTACGGTTTGGTGCACAGGAAATTCAATGGTAAACGTACTCCCCTTCCCTTTTCCTTCAGATTCCACCCCAATAGTTCCATTGTGCAACTGAATAAATTGTTTTGCAATATACAGACCCAGTCCGGCGCCGCTGGTCCAGGTTTTTGTTCCCGCGCTTCCCCGAGTAAAGCTCTTGAATAGGCCCCCGATTTCTCCCGCGCTCATGCCAGCGCCCGTGTCTTGAATTTTGATGACAACCACTGGATTCGTGGGGTCAGTGCGTACACCCGTGGTTATCGTAACCCTTCCTTGATTGGTGTAGCGTATGGCGTTGTCGATGACATTCAAAACCGCATTGCGGATTTTTTCGAGGTCCGCAGGAATCTTGGGCAAGGGTTGTTTTGTCTTCTGGAGCACAAGGGCTAAATTCTTTTCTTGCGCTTTTATTTGTAATTCTTCAATGATGCTTTGAATAACGTCATGGATGTCGAGTTCCTGCCACTCCATTTTTATCCTGCCTGACTCAATGCGCGAAAGGTTCAGTAGATCATTTACCAGCTTAATGAGACGCTCGTTGGAATCGTACACGTTTTTGAGCGGAGTTCTTATCACCTGCGCCGTTTTTCCATAGGTGCCCTCCAGCATCATTGAGATATATCCTTTGATAGCGGTCAAGGGCGTGCGCAGCTGATGCGACGCAATGGACACGAACTCCGATTTTGCCTTGTCCAATTTTTTCAACTCCTCGTTCGCGTTTTCTAATTGCAGGGTAAGGCTTTGCAGTTTCTCTCTTTGTTCAACCTCTTTTCGTACGCTCCGAATAAGCAAAATCCCAAAACTAAGCACCAAAATGAATATCGAAATTCTAAATAGCAATGCCCCGAAATCTTGCGCCAGCAATACCTCAGAAAGCGTTACCACCGTCAACACAAATGTCAAAACCTCCGTCGCAATGACCTTGATATTGAGAAGTCGGTACTTGATAATTGCGTACGCCGTAAATATGACGAAGGGAAGGAAAAATATAGGAGCTAGTGGAATAAGGCTTACGTTAAGAAAGAAAGCAGGTAATATGAAATTGAACGCAATGAGAAAGGAAAACGTAATAAGCGTTCCTATTAGCACGAATTGAAATTGAGTTTTTTCTACACCTATCGCCTTGATTGTTTTCCTAGTTAACAGAAATATTCCCCCCGTGACTAAATACATTACTACTAGTCCAAATACAAGGATACCCTCCTCAACTACTGTTTTTGAGACTTGACCTGGTGCAGGAGACAATTCGGCTATTCCAGAAAAAATATAAGGTGTTAAGGTTAAGATCGAAGTGGCAATAATTACAGGAATAAGAATATATTTGAATCGGTGCGAGAATTTTACTTCATTTTTGGGGAAAATATTACATAACAGGAAAAAGGAAAATGCATGCCATACTGCAACGAACATAGAGATTCTTAACAGCCACAGGACGAGGTCAGGCCTGGTAATTTGGTAATTTGCATAATTGAAAATACTCCACAGAATTGTAATGAGAGCAAAAAAAAGGAACGCTCGATTGGTGGCATTTCTTGAATTACTAAAAAATATTACAAAACCTAAAATTCCAATAGCAGTAATGGCAATACCGATAGAAAATAAATTTATGTTCTGTGTAATCTCCATTGAGGCATCGCTTAATTATTGATGAACTTCCATGCAATACGTTCCTATTTTGGAGAAATATATACTTACCCCTTTATTTCTTTTCTGTATCTCTCTTTTCGTTTGGTAACGAAGATTAGAAAATATGGCACCGTTAACAAGAATTGGATTTGGCCAATCCGCTATCGCCTGTGGGATCATCATGAGCCAGC
>CAYJRT010000084.1:0-2571 GCA_964372895.1 uncultured Candidatus Saccharibacteria bacterium | reverse complement strand
CCCACAAATAAATAGCGGCGTGCTTCAGCGGGACCCGGTGAGTGAGGTAATAAACCAACAACCGAAGGAGCCGATCGAGATCCTTGATCAGCGTCATTCCTTTGGATGCTTGTCGTAAGGCCGCTTGATAACGTTTTTGTTGAGCTAATAAATGATCTTCTGCTTTTTGTCGAACAAACCGATAAACAATCAAGCCCACTACAGCCACAAATGCTTCCATAACCGTTGGAAGGATCCACCATCGTTTACCAAATTGAGCAGAAAGCGTGTTTTCCAGAAGAATGCCACAGAGAACAGGCAAAAGAAGCAAGGGTAGATAACAGAATGTAAAAACCGCCGCCCGAGTGAGAACCACGTTTATCTCCATCAGCCGGTGTCGAACAATGGCATAAGCAAGGGTTAAAACAACAACGGTTTCAACTAGGTAATGAACAGGGGGAAGGTGCCATTGGTAGGTAACAAGAAAGTAGATGCCGAGAGCTAATAAGCCCGTTGTTGTTGCTGCAAGTACATAACGGATTTGATGTCGTTGAAAGGGAGAAGCTGTGCGATAGGCTTTCACAAGCATGCCGGCTCCATAAAGAAATGCTCCGACAACTTGAAGAATATAGAGGGTGTAGAGAGGTCCTGGATCCTCGGAGTACGGATTAATCGTTGCTCCTTGAATAAGAAGTGGAGTGAATACCGTAAGAACCAATCCTGTAGAAAGAAGGTAATTTGACAAGATGATGTATCGTCGACTTGGATTTCTAGCTAATGACAGAGAGAAGCCTAAAAAGGAAGGAGGTAGAAATACGGCTCCAAGATATGAAAAGCGGACCCAAAACAAAGCCTGCTGGTTGGTTTTTGCGAACCACTGAGTTGTAAAATCACTTGTTGCCCAAATTGCTAAGCTGAAAGCCATGAGTGCAAAATGGAGGGGAATCGGGTTTCTGCGTGTTTTTGTAAGAACGAATACCCCGATTAGTAGATTTCCTGCGCAGGCAATTATTGCTGAGAGAATTAGCCAAGAAGAGGCCATATCTTTTATCTGCTCGTGCCTTCAGTTTTGGCTATGGTTTTGAAAACTGAGAGTGCTGTTCCTATTTCTTTAGGTGTTAAAGCGGCGGTCACCGTGATCCTTAAGCGGGCTTCTTGTTTTCTTACGGCTGGATATGCCACAGGGTTAACATAGATGCCCGCCTCATCCAAACGTCTCGCATATTCATAAACAAGAAACTCATCTCCTACAATAACGGGTATGATTGGTGTTTCGCTGTGGCCCAGATTGAAACCCATGTCCTTTAATCCTCCGTAAACAAGGGCTCTATTTCTCCAAAGGTTCTGAAGGTGCTCAGGCTCACTCTGCATTACCTCAATGGCAGTAGAACAAGCGGCTGCTACCGAAGGGGGGAGTGCTGATGCGAATACAAACGCTCGGGTTGTATGTTTGATGTAGCTTATCAAATCTTTGCTGCCGGCGATGAATCCCCCCACACCAGCAAGAGCTTTGCTGAGGGTTCCAACTGTGATATCAACTTGTCCACGTATTCCGTAGTGTTCGGCTGTTCCTGCTCCGCTTTTGCCAAGCACTCCAGTAGCGTGTGCATCGTCAATCATTGTGAGAGCATTAAATGATTTGGCCGTTTCTAGCCATTCTTGAAGAGGGACAATATCGCCATCCATGCTAAAAACCCCATCGGAAATTACCATCAGTTTTCCGCGTTCTTTTTGGAGCAATGATTCTGCTGTTTGTTGGAGGCTGTTTACATTGTTGTGTTTATAAAAAAAGGTTTGAGCGCCCCGGACCTTGCAACCATCAATAATACTCGCGTGATTTTTTTCATCGTTGATAATGAGGTACCCTATCTCCGCCAATGTGGAAACAAGACCAAAATTGGTGGCATAGCCGGAACTAAATACGACAGCAGCTTTGGCGTCTTTGAGAGTCGCTAATTGTTCTTCTAGTTTTTCGTGTATTGAATATGTTCCGCTCAGAATTCTTACGCCACCTGCTCCTGTCCCGTATTTTTCGATAGCTGCAATTGCTGCTTTTTTTACTTTCGGATGATCTGTTAGGCCCAAATAATTGTTTGAACCTAGCATGATCATGTCTCTGTCATTTACTCGCACATGTCCTAGGGAGGCAGAATCGAGTGGTCGCATGTAAAAGTAAGAGTGATTTTCTTTCAGTCGCTGTATGCGTTTGAGCACAGAGGAAATAGAGGGTGTATAACCTACCCACTTTAAAGGTTTTCGCGAGGATAATTTAGAGGGATTTGTTGCAGGGTTTCCGTTAGTGTTCTTTGCATGTTTTAAGGATGGGATTCCGTTGTTGTGGCCATCATTTGTTTTCTGAGCTATGCCTTGCGATGCCTCTATTAATGGACTTGCCATGGAAAGATTTTCTCCATATTGGTTGATGTAGCTAAGAAGTAATAAAAAACGTCCACGGGAAGCCCGTGGACGCTCACTTTGAAGCTTGCGTTTTCTTTCGCTAAGCCAACTTGGATCGCTGCTTTTTCGTACCCTTCTGACCGGACGATCCATTGCATCGGACCGCCTCCTTCCTCAATAAAAGAGGAATAAGTT
>CAYJRT010000083.1:0-2591 GCA_964372895.1 uncultured Candidatus Saccharibacteria bacterium | reverse complement strand
CAATATTAGCAAGCACGAAATTCGAAATTCGAAATTCGAAACTGACAACTCCGGAACTTGAGAAGGTGTTGTGGGAAATGGGTGGAGATTTGCTGTTGGACACGATTCCCAAATGGGTAGGAGGCGAAATTACACCGCGAGAACAAAATCATTCCAAGGCAACGTATACAAAAAAACTTACCAGAGAAGACGGCCGTATTGACTGGTCAAAGCCTGTAGAGTATATAGAAAGACAGATTCGAGCTTTTACTCCTTGGCCAGGTGCTTTCACTTTCTGGAAAGGGAAAAGAGTGAAAATATTAAAAGCGCATATTGAGCAGGGAAAACTCGTTGTTGATGAACTTCAGCTTGAAGGAAAAACTCCTACCACTCTTCGCGAATTCCTACTTGGCCATCCCGACTTCCGCGAGACAATCCAACAATCTAACACCCCAACATTCTAACATGTTAAGTTATTACGATCTTCGCAAAGGCGTTCAATTTCTTTCAGAGGGGCAACCTTACGAGGTTTTGGAATTTCACCAGATGCGAAAAGCGCAAGATGTGACGGTTGCGCAAACTAAACTTCGCAATCTGCTTTCTGGCAAGGTTATCGGGCGGAATTTCCATTTAGGTGATACTTTTGAAGAAGCAGAGCTTCCCAAATTTCCTGCAAAATTTCTCTATAACAATCGGGGGAAATTTGTGTTTTGTTTTGAAGATAATCCTGGCAAACGTTTTGAATTTTCCCAAGAGACGCTTGGAAATATGGCAAATTTCCTGCGAACAAATCTTCCGATTACTGCGATTCAGTTTCGCGATCAGATTGTCAATATTAGTTTGCCCATTAAAATTAATCTCAAAGTGAAAGACGCTCCGCCTGGAGTAAAGGGTGATCGTTCCCAAGGCGGCACCAAGGCGGTTACTTTAGAAACCGGAGCCATTGTGCAGGTTCCATTGTTTGTGGAAACTGGCGACGTGATTGAGGTGAATACCGAAACAGGAGAATACACCCGTCGCATCGAAAAAGGAGAATAAAGCGAGATTACGTTGTTCTTTGCGTAGAGCCTACAAAACGAAATTGTTTGATTTTCATTGCGGGAACTACCACGCCGCTTGGAACAGAAAGCGAAAGCGGGTCGAACACCAGTCTTGATTCTGACATTGCTTCTACTCTTTTTAATGCTTCCGGAATGCTTTCTTCAAAACGCATATTTTCCACAGGACTTTGCACTTTGCCGTTTTCAACCAGGAAAACGCCGTGCTGGGCAATGCCAGTCATGGTTGCGGTTTGATAATGTTTCATTGAGGGATAATGCAATTTAGTAATCCAAAGAGTTGGTTCTTTTGAGTTTTTGATCATTTCTTCAACAGAAGTGTTTCCTCCTTCCACGACTAAATCAAAAGGTATCGCTCCTTCAGATCTTGTGGAAGGAAACAGAGCGTTTCCCGTTGGATTTTTTTCCCACTGTAGAGCAAGAGAGTTGTCGTAGACGCCCTGCTTTGCAATGCCGTTTTCAATTAAGGCAATTTTTGTGCGCGGTCGGCCTTCGAAGTCAAAGGGGAAACCCATTCCCCTATTTCTTGGATCTGCGGGGTTATCTGCAATCGTGATATTCGATCCCGTAATCTGCTGTCCTATTTTGTTTGAAATAAAACTTTCTCCGCGTTCAACAAACAATCCATTAAATCCGAAAAAGCCGAGCCACTCAAAAATAGTGCGGAAAAAATAAGGCTCCACAATTACATCAATTTTGCGCTCTTGGCCTTCTTGCTTGCCTTCAAATAAGTTAATTTTTTGCTTTCCGCGCTGAAGTTCGCATTTGAGAATAAGTTCATGGGTAATTCGCTCTTTTTCAATGTGGTCCTGCGCAACGCCACCTGAACTTGCGTAGGAAGAGCAGAAAGGATCGTCTTTATCAAACGCAAAAAGCGCTGCTACGGCTTGAGTAAATCGCGTCTGTTGCCAAGTTCCCAAAGAATTTCCGTATACGACCTCTCCTCTGCTTTGGGCTATTTTGCCTGAAAGAGACAAGTTATGCTTGGCAAGTTCTGTTGCAACATCTTTGGTAATTCGAATGAGGTGATTACCACTAAGTTCTGCCGTTTTTTGGTCGTACAAATTTTCTGGCTGTGCAACAAAGGGAAAAATTTCCGAGGGAAGATAGATTTCCTGCTCGGGCGCAAGCTCCAAATGTTCCATTGCTTGACTAATGATTTTTTCTGCAAATAAAGGATTGTCGAAGCTGACCGATTTTCTTCGTTTGTTTTTCACCAAAGCAACATCAATCCCCCATTGTTCTCCCGCAGGCGGTTGATCTACCTGGCCTTGGCGGATTCGCTTCAAAGAAAATTCGTTTTGCACCGCCGCCACTTCGGCAAATTCTGCGCCTTGTTTTCGCGCAGTATCTAAAATTTTTCTTGCTACGACTTTCACGCTTTTACTTGTTTGGTCCCGAGTGTATGGAAAAAAGAATCTTGAGCATCAAGATTCCAATCAGCAGACTGATACCGAGTGAATTAAAGAAATTTGAATTAATAATGTCAACCATAGTATTTAGCCGACCGAACCGACTTGTATGTTTGTAAAATACGCAGGCGAGGAACCATGG
>CAYJRT010000082.1:0-2595 GCA_964372895.1 uncultured Candidatus Saccharibacteria bacterium | reverse complement strand
ATGGGCTCCTTCTTTCGCGAAGAGCAGCGCCTCAACGCGGCCTTGTCCTGAACCTGAACCCGTAATAATTACAACTTTGTCTTTAAACCTCATACGTAAAAATAGGGAATTATTTATAAGTGAGAAAACGACCCTTGGAAGTATTATCCTCTTATACCACAAAGGACGCCCCAGCAACAACAAGGGGCACCCACACACCTATGTAAATGCCCCTTTGGATCTCTCAAGACTCGAACGTTTCTGTGAGCCGGGCCGTGAGTTCAACCATGCCCGTTCTCCCATCAATAGTGACAGGGGCAACTGTTTTCAGCCGTATCCTGCTGTCACCTTCAAGTATTTCAAACTTGCGAACCTGCGTCGAAGGATCAGCCATGGTTCCTGCGACGTCCATCCCTCCTTGATCAATATGATGGTGCACAAGGGAATGTTTGATGTCGATGCTGTATGGTCCACAATAGGACGCAATACGACCGTCTCCCCAACGAATTTGTACCGACATGAAGTTTCCCGGGGTATATATGATACATCCAAGTACGGCTACTTCCTCAATACCTTCTTCGTCTTCAATATGGCACCTTTCAAATATATAGACGCCGGGTTGAAGTTTTGACATTTTGCACGCTCCTTACAAACGGAAAATTAAGTTATTGTATCAAAAACACGAGCCCAGTCAATTGGCTGGGCTCGTGTGAAGGAAGAATCCTCTATTCTACCGCTTTTTCTTCAGAGATTTCGTCCAATCCTCCAAGTGCCGCGCTGCCACATCCCGGCCACCAAAACCAAACGCCAAGGCGATCGCCACTGCGAGAGAACCCAAAATCAAACCGAATGCAAGCGTAATAATCTCATTTGCCAAACCCATTTGCCGCAGCGCCATGGCTCCTGCAAATACGAGGATCGCAATCTTTGCGGCCAAGGCAAGAAAGTGCGTTTGTTTGCTCTTGCCTGTTGACAAAGTCTTGGAAGCCACATTCGCCAGATACAATCCAATAGCAAAGATAACAACCCCCAGCAAAATGTGCCCAGAAAATACAACAAACTCTACCGTAAGATTTGCCAACATATCAAAACCGAGGAGATCTACAGCTTCCATAAATGCAAACAGAAGAATTGCAACCAGCGCAAGATACCCCACCACCGCAGAGGGTTTCTTTGATCCCTGCATGTCTTTTCCGAATCCTAAAAGAGCCAACACATTGTCGAACCCAACTGTTGCCAATAAGTTTGTAACAAGCCCTCCTACGACTCGCCCAATGATAAACGCAAACACCATTACAATACCTGCCGCAAAAACAGATGGAATCGCGGACAAGATAATGTTCAGCATGTTGCTTGCGGGACTTGTTACTGCGTCCAAGCCAAGAGCATTCAAGCTCGCAATCAATACCGGAATAAGTATCAGAATGTATGTCACCACCCCAAGCATTCCCGACATCTCTTTCGTTCCCAAAATTTTTGCAAGACCTGCGCGTTCTGCCAGTTGATCAATGCCTACTGCGGCTGACAAATTTGTTGCGATGCGCTGGGCTATCCGCGCCACAAACCATCCTACAAACAAGAGCAATCCTGCTGCCAGAAGATTCGGCAAGAATGTAACAATTTTATCAGTCATCCCCTGTACTGGCTCTAACAATCCGTGGAGCGCCAAGGCGTCGAGTAGTGCCGGCAAAAATAAAAGAAACACAAGCCAATAGACAGCGTCAGAAACAGTTTTTGCCAAAGGCACGGCCTTTTCATGTCGTACGCCAGCCTGCACCTCCAAATGCTTGTCTACCTTTGCTAAGCTCAATACGCGACTCACAACAAGCCGCGAAGCGCTCGCCACAACCCACGCAATCAAAAGCACAAATCCTGCCTCAATAAACCGAGGGATATACGAAGAAATCTGTGCAAGAAAGTTATCAAGCGCAGAAGCAATCAAAGAAAGTCCAAGAGTCTCAAAAAATGCAACCAAGGTGAAAAGCAGAATAAAGTAAAATACAATTTTTGCAATCCATTGCTCGACTTGCACGCCTTTTACTTCGTGGTTCCCTACAAGCCATGAAGCGATTCGCTCATCGAGCGTAGTGCGCCGCAACGTACTTCTCACAATCCCTGCTACCAACAAAGCAACAATCCAACCCAAAAGCAAAATTGCCAAAGCTCCTATCAACGTTGGCAGATACGAACCAAAACTCATTGCGAGTTCGTTCATAAAATCCAAATTATTCATGGTATAGTGATTAGTCTAAAAATTTCCCGCGACCTTTCGATACATAATTATTTTATTATACTCCATACCAATGCAATGAGAGAAGCGTTTTATCCACAGTCATGAAACAGAGAGCATGAACAAGTTGCGCAAGAGGCACGCAACGGTGAGAGGCCCCACGCCGCCGGGCACTGGAGTGATCGCCCGTACCTTTTCGACTGCCGCATTAAAATCTACATCGCCAGAGATTGCTCCATGCTCCACCGAAGTACCAGCATCAATAACCACAGCACCTTTTTTGAGCATCGAACTTTTAATAAACTTTGGTTTCCCCACCCCAGAAATAAGAATATCTGCCTGTTTCGTAAAAGCGGCAAGCGACTTTGTTTTCTCATTCACAGAGC
>CAYJRT010000081.1:0-2618 GCA_964372895.1 uncultured Candidatus Saccharibacteria bacterium | reverse complement strand
AAGAATGTTTAAAGCCCGGCGTTAAACATTTAAACAAATGTGGGGATTGTTTTTTGCTTTATTTCACGGTAGAATGAAAGAATGGAAATGGCAGGGGAAGACCTTCGAATTTTAAGGGAAAAAGCCCAAAAAGAGCTTCAAGAAGCCCAATCTTTAAGAGTGCTCGAGCAAACATACAAAGCCTATTTGGGCAAAAAAGGAGAGCTCACACTCATGCTTCGCCAGCTTGCGGCACTAAGTTCGCAAGAAAGAAAAGAAAAAGGCGAAGAACTTAACGAACTTCGCAATCTTTTGATCAAATTATTTCAAGAGCGTTCTCAAGAATTGCGTGTCACTCAAGCGCAAATAGAAGATACAAAAGAACGCATTGACGTGACTGCGCCGGGCAGACGACTTCCTCGAGGTCACCTCCATCCCTTAACGCAAGCGCAAAGAAAGGCTTTGGAGATTTTTCAAGCTATGGGTTTTGGCGTTGTGCAAGGTCCGGAAATTGAGACTGAACGGTACAATTTTGACGCGTTAAACATTCCTCCGGATCACCCCGCGAGAGATATGTGGGACACGTTTTGGCTCCGCCAAAACGAAAGCAAAGAGCAAAGTGAAAAAAGAAAAAATGACCGACTGCTTTTGCGGACGCATACAAGTCCGGTGCAAATTCGATATATGGAGCAGCATCAGCCGCCTTTGCGGATTGTGGTGCCGGGGCGTGTATTTCGATACGAAGCAACTGACGCACGGCATTCGTTTAACTTCTATCAATTAGAAGGTTTGATGATAGGGAGAAATTATACAGTCGGAAACTTCAAAGCAGTCGTACAGGAATTTTATCGCCGCTTTTTTGAAAAACCCGTCTCTATTCGTTTGCGACCCAGCTATTTCCCCTTTACAGAACCTTCGTTTGAAATTGACATGCGCTTTGAGAAATCTGGCTGGCTGGAAATGATGGGGGCTGGCATGGTGCATCCCAATGTGTTTAAGGAAGTCGGATATATTCCGGGTGAATGGCAGGGATTTGCGTTTGGCATGGGATTGGATCGTTTATGCATGATGAAGTACCGCATTCCAGACATTCGGCTGCTCTACGGCGGGGATTTAAGATTTTTACAGCAATTCTGATGATATTTTCGTATCTTTGGTTGCAAGAATACATAAAAGAAAAACTCCCCAAACCCGCAATGCTGGCGGATCTTTTGAGTATGCACAGTTTTGAAGTCGAAGAGATCACAAAAGCAAAGAACGATTGGATTTTTGACATCGCGGTGTTGCCAAACCGCGCGCACGATTGCTTATGTCATACGGGAATAGCGAGAGAAATCGCGGCAATTACAAAATTAAAACTTCGACTTCCCAAAACAAGAAAAGCGCGGGTGCAAAAAGGCAGCCTGCCGCCCTTACAAGTGCGTATTCAATCTCATGCGCTCGTGCCCCGCTATACTGCATTCGTAATTGAAGGAATTACGGTTGCGCCATCACCAAAATGGCTGAAAGAACGCCTTAAAGCCGTCGGAATAAACTCAATCAACAACGTTGTTGATCTTGCGAATTTTGTGATGCTCGAGATTGGCCAACCCCTGCACGCATTTGATTACAACGCCATTGCGGGAAATCAAATGATTATTCGAGAAGCAAAAGAGGGGGAGAAACTCGAAACTTTGGACCGCCCCATGCTTTCGCTTCCCAAGGGCGCGTTGGTTATTGAGGATGCGAAACAACTCATTGACCTCGCGGGGATTAAAGGAGGAAAAGTGAGCGGTATTTCGCGCCGTACCAAGAATATCGTACTCCAAGCCGCAAGTTTTAATGCCGCATGCATCTATCGGACAAAATCAAAACTTAAATATCAAACGCACGCCGCGAATATGTACGCCCACGAGATTAGTTCTCATCTTACTCTGGAAGGATTGGAACGCGCGCATGCGCTTCTTTCTGAACTTCGGATAGGGGGCAAGCTCGTGCAAATTATCGATTGGTATCCAAAAAAGGCGCAACTCAAACATATCGCGCTTGATATCTCATTTGCAAAATCATTGTTCGGCATTTCTATTCTCCCAAAAGAAGCAAAGCAAATTTTGGAAAGTTTGGACTGCGAAGTTACGATGAAACGAAACCAAATCAATGTAACAGTTTCTCCGCGGCGACTCGATCTTGCGATTCCCGAAGATTTGATGGAAGAGATTGGGAGAATACACGGATACGAAACCATTCCCGCTGTTCTTCCCGTAGTTCCGTTAACCCTCCCGGCAAAAAATCCCGCATTTCTCTGGCAGGAGAAAATTCGCGATGCCTTCAAGGAACTCGGTTTCACCGAAGTGTATAACTATTCTTTCATAGGAAACAAAGATTTTTCTCAATTCGCCTACTCCAAAACAGATCGTGAGAAACTCATTGCCCTTGAAAATCCCATCAGTGAAGACTTTTCTTACCTGCGAGATTCTTTAGTGGAAAATCTCTTAAAAAATGTGCGGGAGAATCACAAAAAGACGCATGCGGTGCGTATCTTCGAAATGGGGAATGTATTTCATCAGGACAAAGGAAAATTTCAGGAGAGCAATATGCTCGGAGCGCTCGTATACAACGGGGGCTTCTATGAAATGAAAGGCATTTGCGATTTTCTTTTG
>CAYJRT010000080.1:0-2632 GCA_964372895.1 uncultured Candidatus Saccharibacteria bacterium | reverse complement strand
CTTCCGCCTACCAAAATCGGTAACTTATCTTTTTTCTGGATATTTTCGATTGTCCTAAGGGCTAATTTCTGGTATTGAGCTACAGTAAAACGGCGCTTGGGCGAAGCGACATTCAAGAGATGATGGGGTATGCCCATCATCTCTTTTCTCGTAATTTTTCCAGAGCCAATATCAAGCCCTTTGTACACCTGTCTCGAATCTGCAGAAACAATCGCGCCATTAAATTTTCTTGCTAGTTTTACCGCCAAATCGCTCTTTCCTGACGCTGTAGGACCGACGATGGCAATGAGCTTTTTGTGCTTTGAAATTTGAGCTTTGGATTTTCCTAGTGTATTTCGTCTTTTTTTTCTCTCAGAAAACCTCGCCATTGCTCTAAAAACTCTACAAACATTTGAAAGGGCACTTCAATAAGAAAGTTTAGCACAAGAGTAAGCACATTGTATCGCACCAGATTGCGCGAGAGCCATCTTCCCACTTGAATCATCGGCAAAGAGAAAATGTCAAACAGGTTAAATAAAAACCCTTCGCGCGTAGGCTCTATCATTAACTCGCGCGCGCGTTGCCGAATGCGCGTGCCGGCAAAAAGCACCAGCGAAATAAACATCAAAAAGATAAATATGGAGAGAGGTGAAAATTGGAGCTTTTGCAGTACCCACGCAAGCAGACCAAAAGAAATAAGAAAACTTAAAAGATAAAACGCGTATACAATAGTTGCTGCCAAATCACTTCGCCTGTGTGGTGGAAAAATTTTATAGAGTTCTCGACTGTCACGCACTTGAATAATTTTTATAACTTCTACCATTACACGTTCAAAATTACGCTGGGAAGTTGTTTGTACAGTGGAAACCAATCCGAGCATTAAAACACAAGGTATGGCAACATTTATCCCAAGCGCAATAGGGTTAGGATCTATTCCCATGTATCGTTCTACTGGTATTTCCAATACAAGAACAGCCAATACTTTCGTAAGGAATACCGACAGCACACTGTACGAAGCTGCTCTTCCTATGCGACTGCGCAATTTTGCATGTCGTTTGTTATATACCTGGCGAATTGCGTCTTCGAGTGCTGCAGGGTTATTGATCAATTCCTCAAATCGGCTCACATCTTCTGCGAGAATATCGTTCAATATAAGATAAGGCGTATCGTATTTTTCTGCGAGCTGATAAAAACGCTCTGCGTATGGATGAAAAAGAATCTTTTGAATATTTTCACGCAGTGCATCGAGATGCTCTGCCACATAGGCAAGAGTTTCTTTCGAGAGTGTTTTCCAGTCAGGGTAGAATTTTTCCAACATGTGATACGTAATGGTGGAATCGTCGAGTTTAAAGAGCGCTTTTTGCACTGCCACATAAATCTGAAGCTTTCTTTGCGATCCATCGAATTGCACTTTCTGTCTGTTTTTGCGCGAGACAACACGAACATGTTTTTCCAACTCTCCCGTCATTAAGTCAATAAGTGCGCGCTCGCGCCTGGGCAAGGAAAGCTCTTCTTCAATTTCTACAGCGGCTACCCCCAAAAGCCAATCCACCGAATCTCTTTTTCTTTTATTCCGCCCATTTTGAATAGTTGCCGTAATAGACACATACTTTTCAATAATAGCTTGTATTGTATCAACTTGCGTGAAAGAAATCCGGTTATTTGGAAAATGTCCGCCGCGCACAAGCTCTGACAAAAAGTTGTGTGCAAAATCTTCATGTACTTTGTACACCGCGAGACGGCGTTTCAAGATACGTTCAATCGCTGTTTTGCGAAGCAAGTGTTCTTCTCGCCAGTCTACGATCTCGCGAATTTTCTCGTAAAACAAAGCTACTCTCGCGACAACCTCATCAACCGAGATAACTTCTTCTTCTACTCGCGCTTCAGATTCCTTCTGCCACCGCTTATATTCTTCAATAAGTTTTCGTACTTCCGGGGAAATTACCATACATGTTTGTAAGTTTTTGGATGCATGCTTCAAGTGAAATACTTCCGGTATTGCCTTTTCCTCGTTCCCTGACGCTTATCTCATTTTTTTGTATTTCTTTTTCACCTACTACAAAAAGATAGGGAATTTTCATAGTTTCGCCCTCACGGATTTTTTTGCCCAATGTCTCATTCGCATCGTTTACTCGAATACGCAAATTCTCGTTTACTGCGAGTAATTTTTGCTGTACTTCCTTTGCGTACACAACGTGTGCATCAGATATGGGCAAAATCCATAGTTGTTCTGGAGCTAACCAAAAGGGAAACGCGCCCGCATACTGCTCAATCAAAAAAGCAATAAAGCGTTCGTGCGAACCCAAAGGAGCTCTATGAATCACATACACAGGTTTGTCTTTGCCATGTTTATCTTTATACGTAAGATTGAATCGTTTGGTTGCCAGAAAATCCAATTGATTGGTGGAAGCAGTCTCCTCTTTGCCAATTATGCTCTTCATTTGAAAATCAACTTTCGGGCCGTAAAATGCTGCTTCTCCTTCTGCTTCCTTAAAGGGAAGTCCCGATTGCCTCATTGCGCGGCGGATAATTTCCACTGCTTCTTTCCATTCTTTGGGAACACCGGCATATTTCCTTTTATCTTGAGCTGGCAATGAAAGGCGCATATAAAAATCAGCAATACCAAAAACTTTTTTATACCAAAACTCGTGCA
>CAYJRT010000079.1:0-2674 GCA_964372895.1 uncultured Candidatus Saccharibacteria bacterium | reverse complement strand
GACGGCGTGGCTTTCGCGAAAGTCCTTGAAGATCAAGACGTTATCCCCGGTATTAAAGTAGACAAGGGTACTGTGGATTTTGAAGCCCATGCAGGAGAAAAAATTACGCAAGGTTTAACGGGATTAGCCGAGCGATTGAGAGAATACTATGATACGGGAGCTCGTTTTACCAAATGGCGAGCAGTTATCGCGATTGGGGAAGGCATTCCTACCAAAGACGCCATGCAAAAAAATGCGGAAATTTTGGCAGAATACGCAAAAATTGCGCAAAGTGGGGGGCTTGTTCCAATTATAGAACCAGAAGTGCTTTTAGATGGCGATCACACGATAGAAAAAGCAGAGGAAGTGACTACCGCCACTTTAAAGGTTGTGTTTGTGGAATGCGAGAAGCAACAGGTTGATTTACAAGGGTTAATATTAAAATCAAGCATGGTGCTTTCTGGAAAGGATTCTCCAGAGCAGGCAGGCGCAAGACAAGTTGCAGAAGCGACGATTCGTACATTCAAAAACTCTGTGCCAAGAGAAGTTGCTGGGATTGTTTTTCTTTCTGGCGGGCAAAGTCCGCAGCAAGCCACAGAAAACTTGAGTGAGATTATAAAACTTGGAGCACAGCCGTGGGCTCTCACATTTTCCTTCTCCCGCGCTTTGCAAGAACCAGTATTGGAAACATGGAGAGGGGATAAAGCGAATCTCGAGGCCGCTCAACAAGCATTTTTGAAACGCCTCCGCCTCAACCAAGCCGCCCTCATAGGCACCTACGCCAAAGAATGGAAATGAAGAAATCTTTGATACTTGCAGTAAAAAATCTAAGCGTGAGCTTTCATAAAGAAAGCGTGCTTTTTGATATTTCGTTTTCGCTGGAAAAGGGAATGGCGCTGGCAATCGTGGGGCCAAACGGCGCCGGGAAAACCGTGTTGTTCCGCGCGTTGTTGGGGTTGGTGCCGTATCAGGGAGAAATTTTCTGGCAAGACGATGTGAAAATTGGATATGTTCCCCAAAAACTTTCCATTGAACGTACTTTGCCTTTGAGCGTGCGCGAATTTCTGCGGTTTCGCGGGGCAGGCAGTGAAATTGCGGAAGCCTTCAAGGCGGTCGGCATACAGGACGATTCGATTTTAGAGCGGTCGCTCGGCGCGCTTTCTGGGGGAGAACTCCAAAGAGTTTTGGTCGCGTGGGCGATTATGGGAAATCCCGATGTGCTCTTATTTGATGAGCCAGTGGCCGGTATTGATTTGGGAGGAGAGGAAACCATTTACAACCTGCTCTCACGTCTCCATGAAGAAAAAGGTCTTACTATTTTGCTGATTTCACATGATCTCGATGTCGTATACCGCTATGCAGACCAAGTCCTTTGTTTGAACAAGAAACTCGTCTGCTTTGGGAAACCAGAGGAAATGCTGAATTTCGAAAGCCTTACAAAACTGTATGGAGAATCAGCGTTATTCCATCATAAGCATACATAAAAAATGATTTTTTCTTTTCTTGACACCAGCGCGCTCTTGGGAATTGGAGTGAGCATATTCGTTGGTTTTGCCGCAGGGTATGTCGGTTCTTTTATGGTGCTGCGCCGCATGGCCCTTGTGGGAGACGCCTTATCGCACGTGGCATTGCCTGGAATTGCAATTGCGCTTTTGTATGGTTTCCATCCGTTTTTGGGCGCATTCTCCTTTTTGTTTGTGGCAGTGGTTGCTATTTGGGCGATTGAAGAAAAAACTAATCTTCCCACGGAAGCTCTCGTAGGAGTGTTTTTCACGTTTAGCTTGGCTTTGGGCGTATTGCTTACGCCAGAGCCCGAACTTTTGGAAGCCCTGTTTGGCGACGTGTCGAATGTTGCAACTATCGACGCGATATTGGCGATTGTGCTTTCCTTGTTCGTTTTGGCTCTCGCGCACTGGCTCAAGAGAGATTTGCTCTTGGGCATTGTTTCAAGAGATTTAGCAGCATCGGCCAAGCTCAAGGTCGGGCGATCGAATCTTCTCTTTCTTCTTTTGGTTGCTGTAATTGTCGCCCTCGGGGTAAAAGTAGTGGGCACACTCTTAATGGGAGCTTTAGTCATTTTGCCTGCGGTGGCCTCGAGAAATATGTCATCTCAATTCAGCAGGTTTTCTTTTTTGAGCGCACTGTTCGGATTGTTGAGCGCAATAGGAGGTGGTGGCATCGCGGCAATCTCTGGATTGCCTCCAGGCCCTACTATGGTGCTCGTTGCCGCCTTCTTGTTTTTTGTTTCCCTAGCCTTGAGGAAGAGGTGAACTTTGGATGCAAGCGCTCTGTTACTGGAGCGAAAATAGTGTTAGGGTAGAGGAATTATGAGACGTGTTCAAAAGGAGAAGGCGTTTATTTTATGGTTTAAGGAATTGGGGATTGAGGATGTTCCTCTGGCGGGAGGGAAGAATGCCGCCTTGGGTGAAATGTACCAAGCGTTGGTTCCGCTGGGAATTCATATCCCCAATGGATTTGCTATCACCGCGCACGCTTACCGGTATTTCCTCCAAAAAGCCGGATTAGCAAAGCAGATCAGACAAATCCTCCGTGACCTCGATTCGCGCAACATCAAAGATTTGCAAAAACGCGGTAAGGTAGTTCGCCAGCTTATTCTGAAAACGGAGCTTCCTCATGAATTACAAAAAGAAGTTGTGAGGGCATATCGGAGACTTGGCAAAAACATACATGTGGC
>CAYJRT010000078.1:0-2728 GCA_964372895.1 uncultured Candidatus Saccharibacteria bacterium | reverse complement strand
GTTTCAGAAAAGCAAATTGACAAAATCAATATTTTTCAGGCAACAAGACTTGCTATGATCAAAGCAGTGAAGAATTTGCAACGAAAACTCCGCAAACGAGCAGAAACCAAACCAGTACCTGTTTTACGCGATCGCGAAAAAAGTGAACCAAACTCAATAATCGACTTTTTGATTATCGATGGCAATATATTGCTTGATCTGCCCATTCGCCAAAAAGCCATGCCCAAAGCAGACGCCACGATATTCTCCTGCATGGCGGCTTCCATAATCGCAAAAGTCACGCGCGACCGCTTGATGCTCCGTTATCACAAAAAGTACCCAGAGTATGGCTTCGACCGCCACAAAGGATATGGAACAACATTCCATCTTGAAGCACTAAAAAAATATGGAATATCTCCAATCCATCGTATGAGTTTCTCGCCAATGAAGCAAATGACCAATTTCTAAAGCTTGCATAAGCCTAAAGCTTATGCTAGCCTGGTTATATGGCAGTCCCAAAGTGGCATCGTTCCAAATCGAGACAGGGGCAGAGAAGAATGCATATTTTTCTCAAGACCCCCAAACTCATAGCCTGCAAAAAATGTGGCAAGCCTGTTTTGCCGCATACACTTTGCGAAAATTGTGGTACTTACCGGGGCAGGGAAGTGATAGATGTTCTTGCCAAACTTACCAAAAAGGAGCGTAAAAAGAAAGAAAAAGAGCTGGCTGCCCAAGAAAC
Source organism: uncultured Candidatus Saccharibacteria bacterium (assembly GCA_964372895.1). Taxonomy (GTDB): domain Bacteria; phylum Patescibacteriota; class Minisyncoccia; order Minisyncoccales; family UBA10102; genus CAYJRT01. Next base: position 2,010 of record CAYJRT010000078.1, on the reverse strand, counting down.
GGCAAATCCGAATCAGGCATAATCTCAATGGCATCACGACATCTTGCACGTTCCATAGCAATGCAGTCCCTGTATGAGTGGGACTTTTATGGCAAGCAAAGTGATTTGACAAAAATCCTTGAGCGCAATATTAAGGAATTTGGTCCAGGCCTTGAAGAAGGAAATAAAGATTTTGTTAGGCGACTAGCTTCGGGCGTAACAGAAAATCTCCAGCAGCTCAATGCCATTATCGAAAAAGCAGCTCCTGAATGGCCGTTAGATCAAATTACCATTGTTGACCGAAATGTCTTGCGCTTGGGCCTTTATGAACTTATTTATGGCAGCAAAGAGGAAGTGCCGCCCAAGGTAGCAATCAACGAAGCAATTGAACTTGCCAAAAATTTTAGCGGCGAATCGTCGGGCAAATTCGTAAACGGCGTGCTCGGCACCGTATTCCGCGAATTAGAAGCACCCCAACAACAATGAACCTTTCACAACTAGAGACAAAACTTAAGTTACCCTTCAAAAACAAAAATTTACTCGAGCAAGCATTTGTTCATCGCTCGTATCTCAACGAAAACCGTGATTTTCATTTAGAGCACAACGAACGGCTCGAATTTCTGGGAGATGCGGTGCTCGAACTTGTTGTTACAGAACATCTCTATTCAAAATATCCAGAAAAGCCCGAGGGCGAGCTCACTGCGTGGCGTGCAGCTCTGGTGAACACCAAAATGCTTTGTTCTATTGGCCATGGTTTGGGCTTCAACGATTATTTACTGCTTTCCCACGGCGAGGCAAAAGAAGAAGGCAAAGCAAGAGATTATATTTTGGCGAATACCGTGGAAGCTTTCATTGGAGCCTTGTATCTTGACCGGGGCTTGAAAAATGCCGCAAAATTTGTTACCACATATATACTCTCCAAACTTTCTGAAGTGCTTACAGCAGAACTGTTTTTAGACGCCAAATCCCGCTTTCAGGAGATAGCGCAGGAAAAAGCGGGCATTACGCCCACCTACGCAGTATTGAAAGAATGGGGTCCAGACCATGCCAAAAACTTTCGCATAGGAGTATATTTGGATAAGGAGCTCGTGGCAAAGGGAGAAGGTTCTTCCAAGCAGGAAGCGGAGGAAAACGCCGCAAAAAACGCGCTTCGTGAAAGAAACTGGAAATAAATTATGTTAACTATCCGACTTTTCCGAGTAGGAAGAAAAAATCAGCCATCATTTAAGATCGTGGTCACCGATAAAAGAAAATCCTCAACCCGAGGCCGCTTTGTCGAGGAAGTAGGAGTATACAATCCCTTAACCAAGCAACGCAACTTAAAAGGGGATAGGGTAAAATACTGGATGTCCCAAGGCGCCAAACCTTCTGCCACAGTGTATAATATGCTCGTGACAGATAAAGTGGTGGAGGGCAGGAAAATACCCAAACACAAACTCTCTTCGCCAAATTCACAACAAACAACGCCGCCTCCGGTACCCACTCAAGCAACTCCTCAAGAGATTCCTCCGGAATCGAAAAGTTAAACAATATTCCTCCTATTGACATGGTTTTTACGCGATGCTATTATCTAAAAATTTATGCTTCTAAAGAAGCAGAAAGGAGTATAGCACCTTGAGAGTTTTTAAATAGAGTTTTTAAATAACACCAACAGACTCCAAAAATAAGATAAGAGGTACGAATGAAAGGGAGAAAAAGAGAAGTCGAAGAAGAGTGCTACGCCATGTTTGGGCCTCCTAGGGAATTGTACCGAAGTCTCCGACCGGAGAAATCACATGGCCTCCAGCGCTCCGCAGAGAATGCATGCAAAAGAATGTACGATGCCCGATTTGGTCGCATTCTAAAACCGGGAGAAGGAAAGACCCCCGAATTCACACGAGATCCTGACACAGGAATAATTATACGCGTCGTCTAACTAGGGGAGAGGAGAAGTTGGGAATCCAACTTCTCCTCTCCCTGTCAATCTACACGCAAACACCGCCACAACAAGGCGTTTTTTGTTTCCTGGGAATCTTAAATCCTTAAAATTTC
>CAYJRT010000077.1:0-2759 GCA_964372895.1 uncultured Candidatus Saccharibacteria bacterium | reverse complement strand
TCTCAATTCCCTGCTCCCCTGCTTTTGCTGTTCCTTAGTCGGAAGCAAATCCCACAACCTGAATTTTGGGGTAAGGCGCGAAAAATTTCCTTTTCTCCTCAACACGATCGGAAGTAGTGACTACATAGAGGACATCGAAACCGTGGTACGCGGTTAACACGAGTTGATCACCGTTGACGTGGCACAACACAGTACCAATATCGAGTACGGGAATTATGACACTCACGTGGACGCCCAATGAAGCGAGTTTGTCTTGAATTTCTACTTGATTTTTTTCCAAAACGTCACGGGCAAGTTGTCGCTCGAGAAATGTCTTTGTTTCGCGCCCTAAAGGACCAAACTTCCCAACGGGCAATCCTGCCTTCGTAAATGCTTCGTTGATCTGCGTACCTCCTCCTACGCATACGACCACGAAATATTCGCGAGCTAACCCTTCTACCCACTCTAGCACCTTATCCTGCAGCATATCGCCGGAAATCTTTACCAAATAATTTTCTCTCGACATTGCTATCCTCCTACTCCTTTTTGATGATTGTATTTTTGCCCAAGGAACTAAAACAGCCTCGAGCTTGAGGCTGTTTCGTAGAGTCCAAAAAGTGTTTTATCGAAATTTTTGCACGCCATCAAACAACCTCAAACATTTTCTTGAGTTTCTTCGAGATCTCCTTACACGGATTGTTTGTTGCATATCTTACTAGATAATATGCTAGGGTAAAATTGTCAAGTGACAAATGGGATGCTTCAATATAACAATGGCAGTATTCGCGGAAAATCGAAAAGCGCATTTTAACTATGAAATCCTGGAGACATTTCAGGCGGGCTTGGCATTGCAGGGGCAAGAGGTAAAATCAACAAAATTAGGAAGAATAAGTCTTGCCGGAGCTTATGTAGTTGTTCGCCGCGAAGAGCTTTTTTTGCGCGGGGCAATTATTTCTCCTTACCAGCCGGCAAACGCTCCTGCGCATTACAATGCAGGGCGCGATCGAAAACTTCTTGTGCGGAAAGAAGAGATTCGATACCTTCTCGGCAAATCAAAAGAAAGAGGCTTGACTTTAGTGCCTTTAACGGTGTATAATGACAAGCGCAATATCAAGCTCGAATTTGGCTTAGCTCGAGGAAAAAGAAAAGAGGACAAAAGAGAGAATCTCAAGAAAAGAGAAGCCGAACGCGAGATTGAACGCGCCTTAAAATACGGGTGATACATGGGGATGTCTGTTTTGACAGCGAGATCAAGAAATTCTTTGCGATGAGAGTACGGCCTCTTTAAAAACCGAAGGCCAGCTTAGCTGGCCAGGCACACAACTGCCAACTTTTTCAGCCCTCAACGGGCACTTGCCTACGCCTAAGCGCGATAGGCCATCCATTCTTTGACTCTCGATAAAAGAAATGGGTGCCAACCATCGAGATAGATAGCTTTTTTGAAGGTCCGAAGGCTATTGATTTTAAGGGCCATCAAGGGAAGAATGGTTTTGTCCAGTTTCAACATTCTTTCTTTTATCCAACTGGACTAGCATCGTAGACAGGATTTCCTCATCTCGCTGGACGCGGGATCATACCCGCCATCTCCACCCTTCGACAAACCCAGGGTAAACCAAACCTATTTTGCAGAGACGAATTTTTATAAACAATTACATACGAGCTCCCCAAGTAAGACTCATTGATGAAACGGGGAAACAGATGGGAATCGTACCTCTTTCGCAGGCGCTTCACGTTGCTCAAGAACGAGGATTGGATCTTATTCAGGTAACCGAGAAAGTTGATCCTCCGGTGTGCCGACTTGGAAACTATGGGAAATATCTTTATCAGCAGGAAAAGAAGACGAAAGAATCCAAAAAAACCGAAGGGGGAGAGCTGAAAGAAATTCGACTCACGTTCACCATTTCAGACCACGATTTACAAACACGCGCGAAACAGGCAGAGAAGTTTTTGCAAAAAGGAAATCGCGTTCGCATCACTCTTCGCCTCAGGGGTCGGCAAAATGCGCTTGAGGGCTACGCAAGAGAGAAAATCGGGAAATTCATAGAAGTTTTGGGCGCTCAAATGCCTATTAAAAAAGAGCGGGAGCTCAAAAAGGAGCCTCGAGGATTATCTATAATTCTGGTAAAGGCGAGCTAAGCAGTATGTCAAAACAAAAGACAAGAAAAGCAATTATCAAACGATTCCGCATAACAAAAACCGGGAAGATTTTGCACAGACCAACGGGCCAAGATCACTACCTTGCAAAACGATCATCCAAAAAACGCAGAGGATTGCGGCAATGGATTTCCCTTGCTCCATCGGAAGCAAAAGCAATAAGAAAATTGTTGAATCAATAATATGTCAAGAGTCAAGAGAGGAGTCATTGCCCATAAACACAGAAGAAATGTCTTGAAAAGGACCAAGGGTTTTCGTTGGGGCAGGAAATCCAAGTATCGAGCAGCAAAAGATGCTTTACGCCATGCTTTTGCATACGCGTATCGCGATCGGAAGGCGAAAAAACGCTTATTCAGACAAGATTGGCAAAGAACTTTACGCGGCGCTTTGGAGTCCCAAGACATCAACTACAGCAGGTTTGCCAACGCGTTAAAGAGAAATAAAATCGAGCTCGACAGAAAAATCTTAGCACAGCTTGTCAAAAACCATCCAGAAGCCTTTCGGCAAATCGTGGAAAAAGTAAAATAGGGCAGGCTTAGAGCACCCCTTCCTCGAGAAGGAAATGATGCGTTTTTTTGAGAATTTTTCTTGCGTTTTCATACGTGAGTTTTTTTGTCGCGTCTTCG
>CAYJRT010000076.1:0-2769 GCA_964372895.1 uncultured Candidatus Saccharibacteria bacterium | reverse complement strand
GTCTGTCACGCGATCTATCAGATCGAATTTGTTTTTAGGAGGTAATGATTTCTTCAATTTCTTCGGCTAAGAATTTCTTTTCTCCGTCGCGGTGGTCCAAGCGGCCGGTTATAAACACGATTTTGTTCAACTGCAAAGCGGCAGGATAGCGCTCAATAACTGACGGAAATACCACCACCTCGATTTTATCCGTAAGATCTTCCAAACCCATAAAAAGCATAGGCTTTCCTGCTTTTGTAATAATCTTCTTCACCGAAGAAATAATGCCGCCGATGCGCAAACGTTCTCGAGAACGGCTAAATTGAAATTTAAAGCGCGTGTTCTGAATTTCCTGTACTGCTTCTCCCAAAGAACGAATCGCGAGCGCCCTGCTTTCCAAAATATTTTTAATTCCTTTGAGCGGATGAGAAGTTACATAGAGTCCCAAGAGTTCCTTTTCCCATACCAAAAGTTCAGATTCCTTTGCAGGTTCTGCCGACTCCAACGCAAGAGAGAGATGACTGCTCATTTGAGGTTGACTGTCAAATAAACCTTTTTGGCCATTGGCCTTTGTCTTTTGATTCTCCCTGGCGATAACTAAGAGCCTTTCCATATTTTGCAAGAGCTGATTTCTTTCGCCAAACCTGTCAAACACCCCAGCCTTTATCAAACTTTCCATTGATTTTTTATTCAAATCTTTTGTTGCCACGCGCGCGATGAAATCCTGAATTGACTGATACGAACCATTTGCTTTACGTTCTTTGATAATCGAAGCCACGATTCCCTCGCCCACGTTTTTAATTGCCAAAAGCCCGAAGCGAATCTTATTCTTGTCGGGTACGGCAGAAAAATAGGCAAAGCTTTCATTGATATCCGGCGGCAACACTCCAATGTCCATTTTTCGCGTTTCCTCAATCAAAAACGCGGTTCGCTCCACATCCGCTCTTTCTGATGTAAGCAGAGCAGACATAAACTCCAATGGATAGTTTGCTTTAAGCCACGCGGTTTGATAGGCGATTGTGGCATAGCAAGCGCTGTGAGAGCGGTTGAAGCCATAATGCGCAAAGGGCAAAACCCAATCCCAAAGCTGATTTGCAATCCTTATGTGGATGCCGTTTTTTACCATGCCAGAAACCATTTTTTCTTTTTGTTCCAAAAGCAAACCTTCTATCTTTTTCCCCACTGCTTTGCGCAGAACATCTGCCTCGCCCATGGAAAATCCAGCCAAATCGCGCGCGATCTGCATTAATTGTTCTTGATAAATGCAGATTCCCTGCGTGTTGCGCAAAATAGGTTCTAATTTTGCATGCAAGTATACGATTTCTTTTCTCCCTGCTTTTCTGGCAATATATTCTGGGATAAGTTCCATGGGGCCCGGGCGATAGAGCGCGACCATGGCAATAATGTCCTCAAATTCTGTGGGCTTTAACTCTTTTAAGCATCTTCGCATCCCCCCACTTTCTAACTGAAACACCCCTGTCGTATCTCCGCGTTGCAAAAGGCGATAGACTTTTTCGTCGTCGAGTGGAATTTTGTCAAGATCGATATTTTTCCCTCGAATTGCATAAATACGCTTCAGAGTTTCCTCAATAATGCTTAAGTTTTTTAGTCCCAGAAAATCCATTTTCAAAAGACCAATATCCTCTATGCTATGCATTTCATATTGAGTAACAATGGCAGAATCGCTTTGGGTAGGGTGCTGAAGAGGAACTCGTGTATCCAAAGGTTCGTCGGAAATAACCACTCCGCAGGCGTGCGTGGAAGCGTGCCGCGCGACGCCTTCGAGTTTTTTGGCAAGATCAATCAAGCGCTTTGCTTTTTCATCGGCTTGATATAAGTTTTTGAATTCATCCACATTTTCCAAAGTTTCTTTGAGCGAATGGCCAAAAGGAATGAGTTTTGCCACGCGGTCGCAGTACCCATATTCGTATCCGAGAGCGCGCCCTACATCGCGTACTACTGCCCTCGCTGCCATTGTTCCAAAGGTAATAATCTGCGCCACCCGGTCTCGACCATATTTCTGCGCCACATACTCAATAACTTCATCACGCCTTGTATCTGCAAAATCCAAATCAATATCAGGTAAAGATACGCGCTCTGGATTTAAAAATCGTTCAAACAAAAGTTTGTAGCGAATAGGATCTACGTTGGTAATCTTAAGCAAGTAAGCCACGAGTGAACCAGCCGCAGATCCGCGGCCAGGCCCCACCACAATGCGGTTTTGCTTTGCCCAGTTCACAAAATCGTGAACAATTAAGAAATACGCGGCAAAACCCGTTTGGCGAATCACTTCGAGCTCGTATTCCAACCGAGTGATTGCATCGGGAGATCCGTTATATTGCGGTTTTTCTTTCAAACCTTCGTAGCAAAGTTCTTTGAGATATGCATCTGTTGTTCTCCCTTTGGGCAAAGGAAACGATGGAAGGAGATTTTTTCCGAGTTCGAGCTCCACGTTACAAGCATCTGCGATTTTTTGCGTATTTTCCAATGCTTCGGGAATGTCTTGAAAAAGTTCTGTCATTTCTTCTACGTTTTTGAGAGAGAAATCATCTCCTTTCATGGACAGACGCTCGGGGTCGTCAGATTTTGCCGATGTATTGATGAGCATTAAGATGTCCTGCGCCTCTGCGTCTTCAGGCTGCAAGTAATGAGAATCTGCGGTAGCAACAACGGGAATCCCAGTTTTTTTAGACAATTCGAGAAGCGCATTGGTTACGATTGCTTGTTCTTGAATATTGGGATGGCGCTGAAGTTCGAGATAGAAATTTCCAGGGCCAAACATTTCTTGGT
>CAYJRT010000075.1:0-2782 GCA_964372895.1 uncultured Candidatus Saccharibacteria bacterium | reverse complement strand
ACGCAGATAAACTCCGACAAAGATTGGCACAACTTGCTGCGGCCGCAGGTCAGACGGCAGCCAATGTGACACCCACGCCTGCTGCATCGGAAGCGCCATCTCGACCGGCCGCACAAGACAGACTTCTTGACCCGTTGTTGCGAGGAGCAGGAAGAAAATTGGTGAAAGGAGTCGAGGTACTTGGTGGAGCAGGATTGGCAGCAGCAGAGGCCGTGGTCCGCGGCGCAGAAAAAGTCCAACGTGCTCGGGGAACGTTAGGTGAAAAAGCAGAGCACTTGAAAACCGCATATCGCGCAAAACTGGAAGATCGTGCCAGGCCCAGAGGGGATACGATCATGGGTGAACAGCCAGTGAGAAGCACGGCACTTACGGAAGCAGAGAAATCGCCCGATGCCAACTGGACGTTGGAAGACACCGACAAATATATTGTTGCGCTTGGGGCGGAAGTTCTTGCTAATGATGCTTCGATAATGAGGCCGTTCTTAAAGAAACGACAGATTCTAGAGATTCCGAAAGACCTGAAAGCAATCTATAAGCGTGGAAATCAAATAATCAGGAATTATATTGATAAACAGAAAGCAGGTACGCGATTGGATAAAATACAGGCTTATCTGGCACCCGAAGAGCAGACGCGACTTCGAAAGTTAATGTCCGATAGGACATTTAATGAGGAGCAGAGGGCGCTCTATCTGAAAATACGCGCTCGAAAAAAGCCGTATCCTCTCCCCACGCCTAGCGAATGGAGAGTATTTAGCAAGGTATGGGGCATATCAGATATCTTAAGAAAAAGCAACCGAGAGGCGATGAAAAAGGGTGCCAACCAAGGTATAAGGCGGAACACAAAAGTGCTTGAGATACCGAAGCATCAAATCTTTGAAATTGAGGAGGGCAAGAAGATGCTAACCCCTGCTGGCTGGCTTGCACTTAATGCGAAACGCCGAGCGCAAGACATGTCTTCGGATGAACAGATATATCTCTACATTTTGGGTAGGAAAAAGAACAGAGGTAAACCGATCGGTTTGACTGAAAAGGGTGCGTTTGAAAGAATTCAGACACGTATCAGACCGGAACTTGAAGTAGAGAAACGGAGAATTGCGGATGCCAAAAAGTGATCTTTTACACACATCGGCATTTCGCTTTCTGCGAAGTACGGTACTATTTGCGTATGGTAGAAAAGCAAAAACAGGAAAAACCCGACATTGAAAAACCGTTTTACCATCAAAGCATTGAAGTCTTATCTAGGCTTAAAGGTGTTGCTGGGCTATCGGATCATGATCGGCGGCGCGTAAAAGGTGAAGCAATAGCGCTTGATGCAGCGTTGCGAGAGCTTGGACACGATGAGGCAGACGTAGAGCGGATCGTGGAAGCGCGCTTATTACAGCCGCATATCCCGATCGAGCCTGTTATGCAAACGGCGGAGCCTTCACTTGCGTACGGGCAAAAGAAAGCAGCGCCGTTTTGGAAAAAATATCAAGAGTTACATAGGGTTATAGCGCGTGGAGGGATTCTCCCAAAAAAAGAACCGGATTTGTTTAGCACTCAGAAACATTTCTTTGACAGAGTGAAGGAAGCGCTTGATCAAAAAGTGAAAGACGGTGTGATAAACCGCGATGAGCGAGTAATGTACGAAGAAGCGGCAAGAGCGGTGTGGTCAGACAGAAATAAAGGTTGGTTTAGGAAACTTTTTTCGGATAAGCACGCCAGTCGCACTAGCGATCTTTCCATTTGGTTGAGAAAGCAGAATACACCATGGGAGAAGCAAAAGGCTAGCACAGAAACTGCGCGTGAGGAACTTAAATGGACTAAAGAACGTCGAGAAGCTGAAGAGGCCCTCCAAAAAGAACGAGCGGCCGAGAAGACTGCTCGAAGAGGTGAAGCTAAAAGATTGCTTTCGCGTGGAGCGCCTAAATCAGCCCCAGAAGCGGATGCAGAGTTTGATTTTCAAAAGATGAAAACTGAAGACTTGCTAAAACTAACTGACCAACAGCTTCAGCGTCTCTCGGGGAAAAAGCTTGATGAATATTTGGCGGAAATTGATAAACGGGAACAAGCCGAGAAGAAGGGCAGTTGATTTTCTGAAAGAAATCGATCACTTGCATGACAATAGAATCGGACAAAGCAGATGAATTTTCAGCCGCACGTCGGCGTGCCGAGGCTGCTAAAAAGGAAGCTGAAATTAGTGCGCGTCGTGGTAAACTGGGATTAGGAGATAAGATTGGTCACGCTATCAGGGATAAGTGGAGAGCTACTCGTGAAAAAGCAGCTCTTCGTGCTCGAGATGAGCTTCATAAGAAAGGGTTGGGTCCAACGGTTGAGCCTGGTGATGGTAAGCCCATCGAAGGTAATAAGAGCACCGAATCTGTATTTCATGAGCTGACCGCAGACATTCACAAAGAGTTCGGAGAAGACAAGGAGGCGTTTAGGAAGGCCGTTTATGGCGAATTTAATCCATACAATGCGGATGAGAGGCATTATGATCAAGTAATCAACGCTTTATGGAGCGGAACGATTCCCGGCGTTTGGCAGGCCGGCTTCAAAGACAATTTGTGGAAGTGGGGGGAAAAGAAATTTGAAAAGGAAGTCGCTAAAAGACTACCATGGCACCTTCGCATCTTGTGGAACATTGGGAATTGGTTCCGGAGACGGTTTGGCGGTTCGAAGACGGAGGAGAAAAAAGCTGAAGATTTGGCGAAAGGAGCGGAACCAAAAGCAAAAGATGCGACCACTGCGAAAGAAGGAAAAGAGCGCACGCCGGAACAGCAAGAGAGGGATAATGAGAACG
>CAYJRT010000074.1:0-2805 GCA_964372895.1 uncultured Candidatus Saccharibacteria bacterium | reverse complement strand
CCAGCTACCATTTGTTCATCCTGATACAACACAGCTAATTGCCCAGGGGTGACTGCGCGCTGCGGAGTATCAAAGCGAAGCACCACTTCCCCTTGATTGCCCTGCTTGATTCGCGCAGAAGCTGAAGTTTGGCGATATCGAAGTTTTGCCGTTATCTGCTGTTTGAAGTTAAGCTTCAAACAATCCACGAACCAATTTATATCCCGCAACAACACTTCATTTTGTTCTAAATCTTTTTCATCCTTGCTTACCACGACAAGATTTTCCTTTACGTTCTTTTCAACGACAAAATAAGGGCCGCCAGCCAAGCCCAAACCAGAACGCTGGCCAATGGTGTAATACCAGGCGCCTTCGTGCTCGCCAAGCACATTTTGCTGCATATCCACAATTTTACCTTTTCTGGGAGAAATATATTGGCGAAGAAAATCAACAAAATTTACTTTGCCAATAAAACAAATCCCTTGGCTGTCTTTGCGGTCTGCGTTTGGCAAACCAAATTTTCGAGCTAAAGCTCTCACATGTGGTTTTGTATAATCACCAACAGGAAACAAAATCCTGTCTAAAATTTCAGGTTTAATGAATGCCAAAAAGTATGACTGGTCTTTGTTCTTGTCCTTTCCCATCAATAATTTTGTTGAGATAATCCGCGATCGCGGATTATCCTCACTTTTTTGAATACGAGCATAATGCCCTGTGGCCACATAATCTGCACCCAGCTCCATTGCTTTTTCAAAAAATAAGCCAAATTTAATCTCTTTGTTGCACATCACATCAGGATTTGGCGTAACTCCCCTCTTGTATCCCTCGAGCATATACTCTACCACGCGCTCTTTGTACTCTTTCACCAAATTCAACGCATAAAAAGGAATCCCGAGTTTTACAGCGACTAACCTTGCCATCCTCTCGTCATCGGTAGAAGTACAGCTTTCTCCTAACGGGTCTGATGCGTCCCAACATTTGATAAACATTCCGGTCACGTTAAAACCAGCCCTTTTCAAAAGGGCAGCAGAAACAGAGGAGTCCACTCCTCCAGACATTGCGACGATAACTCTTTTCATAAGTTTTTTAGGAGAATCGGTCGGCAACAGTGGACGCGGCGAATGCTTCGGGCTTGATTTTGGGTTCAAAGCCATTTCCGCGAATAAGCCCGGTAACCTCTTTGATCATATCTCGGGTAATACCTTTTTCGCCTATATCAGCATGAATATACTGAAAGTCATATACTACGCCCTGTTCAAGAGCTAGCGTACCAAAATGTTCCCGCAGCCATAAAGCTAATTGGCAAGAAAGCAATACCTCCTCTAAAATTCGCTGGCGGCGGCTTGGAAACGGCCGAGACGGATAATGCACGCGGCGGAGGAAAAATCTTCCCCCTGCCTTCTTCCGAAGCACCACTATGACCACAGGAAAAGTCGGATCTTCTGTGGCCGAAGAATCGCAACCCACAATAACCTCATATTTCCTGTGAGGCGCTTCTTGCATATACGCCACCATTTCGTTGAGCACATCTTCAATTGAAAGAGATCCTCTGGTGGGATTATAAAATTTTTCATTCAGAAATACATCCATTGGCTACCCATACTACTCCATCAAAGCGTTTTTGACAAGCTGGATAAACTCCTCTGCATCCAACGAAGCAAACCCCACTAAAGCGCCCTGCGCTCCGCTTCCAATGAATCCTCTTATATTCTCGCTGTTGGTGCTCCCGCCGTATAAAATAGGAAACTGCAGATCGCCAAACAATTCTTTGACAATTTCGCGCATAGATGCGATTGATTGGGCGCAATCCTCGGGCGCGGCCGCGGCCGCGCCCTTATTCGTGCTTATCGCCCATTCTGGTTCATAACAAAGCACAATATCTTTCGCCTGGACTCGCGTAATCTCTTTGAGCACGTCGCGCATTTGCCGTTCAAGTTCTTTGCTGTTTCCATGCGCGCCTTGACGCTCCTTTTCGCCAATACACACCACCGGAATTAAACCTTCTCGCAAGACTGCTTTCACTTTTTTGTTAATTATCTCATACGTTTCGCCCAAATAATTCTTTCTCTCTGAATGCCCAAGAATCACATAGGTGCATCCGAGATCACGAAGCATTGCTGGCGAAATTTCGCCCGTGAATGCTCCGCTCTTTGTCCAAAAACAATTTTGCGCGCCAAGAAGCATACTATATGAGGTATGACGTAACGCGGGAATATAAACAACAGGTGGACAAGCGACTATTTCTGCTCCGTCGACGTCCTTCACGCCTTGCGCAACGGCATCAAAAAGCTCCTGCGCTTCTTTCAAGCTCTGGGGATTCATCTTCCAGTTCGCCACAATAATTGTTTTTTGCATATTAGTTTTGAATTTTGGATTTTGATCTTTGAATTTCTTTTATGTGTCTCCATATCCACCATACTCCTCCGACTATCAAAATAAAAGCAATAAGCCAATCAAATTTGCGGAAATAATCTTCCAGTATTTGCCAGTTTACTCCAGCTATAACTCCCGCATAGGTGAGAATAACGCTCCAAATACATGATCCTGCGAATGTGTACACAATAAATTTCCAAATATTCATTCTTGCAATGCCCGCAGGAAACGATACAAACGTACGCACCACAGGGAGAACGCGCGCAGCAAAAATGATTAGGGTTCCGTATTTCTTAAACCATGAATCTGCAAGATCCAAATCGTGTTTTGTAATAAAAATGAACTTGCCAAATCGTTCAAGAAAAACTCTTCCACCAAAGAAACCAAGATAATAAGAGACGAGAGAACCAATAAGATTTCCCATTGCGCCCCAAACTACTACGAGAAAGAAGT
>CAYJRT010000073.1:0-2855 GCA_964372895.1 uncultured Candidatus Saccharibacteria bacterium | reverse complement strand
TTTTTCTTCCCTTACTTTCTGCGTAAAAAATATGCGATCGCCTATAATTTACGCTTTGCTACTTCTCTAAGTCTACGAAATAATCCATCGACTTATTACTGCGATAGCATAACTAAGTCGGGGACGTAAGTATTGCCACGAGGAGTGTTTTATTTTGGATGGGATCGAATATCCAACAGAATATAAACATCTTTCTCAATCAAAAAATAGAGCCGATATGATCGGTCTATGCGAACCTGCCAAATTGCCATTCGTTCATCATACTTCTTCGCACGAAGCGAAGGATGGCGAACATCATGCAAAAGAAACCGAAGTTGTTTCCAAAACTTCTCCTGAACTTGCTTAGGAAAAGATTCGAGTTTTTCTGGAAATCCTTTCGCAAAGACATATCTCATTTTTTCTTGTCTTTGCGCGATTTAAGAAAACTCTTGCCTTCCTCCACGTTCTCAAATGGACCATAGTATTGGCCAGCTTTATAATCTCTAACCATATTCGCCAGATCTCTGTTGAGCTCCGTGTAAAACTCACTATGTTTTTCCTGAATATCCAAAAGCTCCTCGTACTCTTTACGAAGGATAACTACCAAATCGCCCTGTCTAGCAAGCTTTTTGGGAATAGTAACTGTCTCCATATTATTATTTATCTTAGCGTTTCCTTGCGCCCTTGGCAAGGGTACCATGCCTTCAACAGTGCCTTACGGAGAGTCGGACAAGAAGTCCACTCCGCAAGGCGCTTCTTTTTTTATACTTTTTACTCCTTTTTCTTCCCTTACTTTCTGCGTAAAAAATATGCGATCGCATATTTTTTACGCTTTTCTATTTTGTTCTTATTAAGAGGCGGGGAATTCTTTTTACAACCTTATATAACAGGGGTTTTTTAAGTTATAGGATTCCAGTACCGCCTCTCTAACTTCGTTGGGCTCTGGCGTGTATATTTTCAAGTTTGGCAGGTGTTTAAGGATTTTTATATCTTCGTCGTCTGGATGAATGTTGTGACTAAATCCGAGGAAACGATAATGCACACTGCCCTGTACGCCGACAACTTTTACATTCGCATTGTGGTAGCACACATCATTTCGCAATTGCTCATAATTGCGCATGGTCACGAACGGAATCATAGAGTACACGTATGGTTTCCAGCCGGAAAGCGCCAAGCCCGCAGCCATGCCCATAAACGACTGCTCGGTAACTCCAGCATTCAAAAACTGATTAGGGAACTGTTCTCCGAACTCCTCGATGTAGGAAAACCCAACGTCACCCACAATCAAAATAATTCTTGGGTCTTTCTCCGCAAGCTCCGTGAGTGTTTCGATAAAAATTTGCCGCGTATTTGTCATACTGCACGGTTTAGTTCTTCCATTGCTCGCTGATACACATCAGCTGGAATGTTACGATAGTGCCACTCGATTTTATCTTCCATTTCCGAAACTCCCTTCCCTTTTACAGTATGCGCAATAATTACGAAGGGTTTATCTTTTGTCGGATGCTTCAAAGCAGTTTCAATCTGCTCGTAGTCGTGGCCATCGATTTCGAGAACTTCCCAGCCAAAAGCTTTCCACTTATCACCAAGTGGCTCCAAATTTAAAATCTCATTGGTTCTGCCGATTGCCTGCCATTTGTTGTAATCTACTATCACTGTTAGATTATCTAACCTATGATGGGCTGCAATAAGAGCGCATTCCCACGTTGTTCCGCAGTCCATCTCGCCGTCTGACATTAACATATACGTATGCCATGTCTCCCCAGCTCTTTTTGCTCCAAACGCCATGCCCGTGCCCATAGGAAGACCATGACCCATTGCCCCGCCCGCAGCTTCAATTCCTTTCACATAAGGTTCCGCAAGGCCGATATATTTTGATCCAGGCTTGCAGTATGTTTCTAAATCTTCTTTTGGTATAATCCCCTTCTCTGCCAAGAAGTAATACATAGAGGCCGCAATCCAACCCTTCGAAGCAATCACTCTGTCACGATCTTGCCTAAGATCTTTATCCAGATTTTGTACAACTCCCATATACAAAACGGTAAGGATGTCGATGCTCGACAGGTTACTCCCAATATGCGAAGTCTGCGCCTTGTAGACCATCTCGATCACCTTTTTCCTGGCGTCAGTCGCTTTCTTTTTGTATGCGCTGCTGGTCATTTTTCTGCGGCGGCAAGTTTATTTTGAAAAAAATTAATCCAACGTTCTCTATTTTTGTTTGTTTTAACATGGCAAATGTGGCAAAGAGTGATTAAGTTCACTGGATTACAGTTTTTCTTATTATAATCAACATGATGAACGTCGTGTGCAATATATCCTTGTGGTTTTCCGCATATACGACAAATACCATTGTCTCTTTCTCTAATCGCCTGCCTTAGCGTTTCTGTCCAATCGACACCATAAAGTTCGAAGGATTTCCCGCCCTGCCTATTTTTTCTCTATGTTCCTTCGAAAGTTTCTTCCCTTGCCAATATCCTAGTTTTTTTCTTTTTTGTTCTTTGACTAACATTATTTAAAAACTGCGACGAAGAATGTTTTTATTATAATTTTCATATCCAGCCATAAAGATTTTCTTCTTACGTATTCCAAATTTAATCTAATTTTCTCTGGTTTAATTTTTTCAACATAAGTTTTATGAGGATCTTTGCTACCCATCAAAGTTTCGCCCTCGTGGGGATTTGCGAGAGTAGCAAGACTTGTTATACCCGGCTTAACACTCAGCATGATCTTTTTTGTTTCCAGATCAAGGGATTCAATCTCTGATGGCACTTCTGGCCTTGGACCCACCAAACTCATTTCTCCTTTCAATACATTGATAAGTTGGGGAAGCTCATCTAACTGATATTTTTTAAGAAATTTTCCCGCGCGAGTAAGGC
>CAYJRT010000072.1:0-2873 GCA_964372895.1 uncultured Candidatus Saccharibacteria bacterium | reverse complement strand
GGCAAAATCGTGTTTCTTGATATACGCGACAGAGGGGGATTCGTACAGGTTGTATTCTCATCTGAAGCGCGGGAAGTTTATCAAGCCGTGCAAACCATACGGCCAGAATGGGTAGTGCAAATCGAAGGTACGGTGCGCGAACGACCAGAAAACCTTAAAAATGCGGCAGTTCCAACGGGCAATGTTGAAATTGTCGCAGAAAAGCTTACCGTGCTCGCAGAAGCAAAAACTCTTCCTTTTCCCATAGACACCGACGGCTACGAAATAGGAGAGGACGCCCGGCTTGCCTATCGGTATCTGGATCTTCGACGAGAACGGCTCCAGCGAAATCTCGCGGTTCGTTCCCGGTATGTGCAGGCAGCGCGCGAATATCTGCTTTCGCAAGGATTCATTGAGATAGAAACTCCTTTGTTCACGAAATCTACTCCGGAAGGTTCCCGCGATTTTGTTGTCCCAAGCAGACTCTATCCGGGAAAATTCTACGCTCTTCCGCAAAGCCCCCAACAGTATAAACAACTCTTGATGGTCGCGGGTTTTGAAAGGTATTTTCAGCTTGCAAGAGCGCTGCGCGATGAAGATCCAAGGCGAGATCGGGCATTCGAGCATACGCAAATTGATCTTGAAATGAGTTTTGTGCAAAGGGAAGACGTGATGCATCTCGTAGAAGAGATGACCGTATACGCGCTCGAAAAAATTGGGGCAAAGATCGCGTCGAAGCCTTTTCCAGTCATTACCTACCAGGAAGCAATGAAAAAATATGGCGCAGATAAATTCGATCTTCGCGATGACAAAGAGAAGAAAGAAGGAATCTTGCGTTTTGCGTGGGTAGTCGATTTTCCTTTTTTTGAAAAGGATAAACTCGGCAACTGGACCTTCACGCACAACCCGTTTTCCGCGCCTCTTTCTGACGAACACGAACAATGGCTCTTAAAACGCGAACATATAGGGGAAATTCTCACGTCTCAATACGACCTCGTCTGCAACGGACTGGAAGTTTCAGGAGGAAGCATTAGAACCCACAAACCAGAGGTGCTGCGTTCGATATTCCGGGTGCTTGGATATTCAGACGAAAAAATAGAAAAAGAGTTTGGCCACATGATCCAAGCCTTTCAGTATGGAGCGCCGCCTCACGGAGGATGCGCCCAAGGGTTTGAGCGGCTTTTAATGGCGTATTTGAATGAAGAGTACATAAGAGAGGTGCAGGCATTCCCCCAAACAGGGCAAGGCAGAACTTCTGTGATGGATGCCCCTTCGGAGCTCGCCGAAGATCAACTCTCCGAGCTTCATCTTCGTATCGAGAAAGAGAAATGATCACCAGAAACCTTAAAGTTTTCTTTGTTGCCTTTGCCGTCAGCATGCCTATTGGGTGGGGAATGAACGTTTTGTCTGCAAATCTCGCGGAATTCTTTTTTCTGCGTGAGCTGCGCACCAATCCTGAAATCATTGCGGCGTACGCCGCACAGCGCGATCTCGAGCAAAGACTCGCAAACGAATACCCCTTACTGAAAAAGGGTTCAGAAAAGCTCGAACTTCAGGCGCAATCGGCTCTGGCGGTATATATCAAACAAAACGGCGGGGCAAAAGTTCTTTTCGAGGAAGAAAGCAGGACGCCCTTGCCAATCGCGAGCATAACCAAGCTTATGACTGCGCTTGTGGCGATAAAGAACTACTCGCCAGACGAGCGCGTCACGATCACTCCGGAGATCCTTGAAACCCCGGGGGAAGCTGGCCAGCTGCGGCAAGGAGACGTGTTCGCAATGAAAGATTTGCTGTACCTTGCCTTATTGGAATCCAGCAATGATGCCGCCGTAGCACTCACAAAGCCCCTTGGCACAGAAAAATTCGTATCTCTGATGAACGAAGAAGCCGCTCGCCTGAATCTGCTCAATACCTCGTTTGTAAACCCAACAGGACTTGATGAATCCAATCGAAACAACCTTTCCAGTGCTTTAGACCTCGCGGAACTTACGCGCTATCTGTTCGACAAGTACCCCCAAGTGTTTGATATTTTGAGCCAAAGCGAGTTGGCGCTTTACACTCCCGATGGAGCATTTCACCATACGATGAGAAACACCAACGAACTCTTGGGATATTATTATGAATGGCCAACCAAGACCCTCGGAGGGAAAACAGGCACGACGCCGCGCGCGCGGCAAACGCTTTTATTCGTAGTTGAAAGTCCGGACGAACGCGGATACATAATAAACGTACTATTAGGATCAGAAGATAGACTCCACGAAATGCGCCAACTCTTGCAATGGATTCTACACTCGTATCAATGGCGAACATAGATTTTTCTTTAAGCGTTTTGAAAGTAGCGACTCTTGCCACCACAAGTTTTTTGCTGGCGTTTTTCTTAACTCCATTTCTCACCCATATTTTGTATAAACACAAGCTTTGGCGAAAGACCGTGCGAAAGGAAGCGCTCGGCGGGGGAGAGGTACCCTTTTTTCAAAAGTTTCATGGGGAAGGTGAAATCAAAACGCCTCGGTTTGGCGGCGTGCTCATTTGGCTTGCGCCTCCTGCTGTGGCGTTCCTGTTTTTTGCCCTTGCACACACGCAGATTTGGTGGTTAGAGAAACTCAATTTCTTAAGCAGAGGACAGACATGGCTACCTTTGACCACGCTTCTCGCTGCCGGCGCCGTGGGGTTTCTCGACGATTTCATGCAGGTTATTTCTCCACCGCAAAAAGGATTTTTTCAATATTGGTGGGATCGACTTGGCAAATATGTAGCGGGCGGATTGAACTTGAAATACCGCTTTGCGCTTGTGGCGTTAATTGGCCTCGTGGGAGGATATTGGTTTTTCACCAAACTTGGATGGAGCACTATTCACATCCCCGGAAACGGCGATATTTTCATTGGACTACTGT
>CAYJRT010000071.1:0-2907 GCA_964372895.1 uncultured Candidatus Saccharibacteria bacterium | reverse complement strand
CAGGTTTTTTTCTCGCTCCAAACCCTCTGCCATTTCCGTTCAACTTGTTGAGGATCGTACTTCATGATTTGCTTCAATTCTATCTATTTTTTGTCCCCTTGTCCATCTACAAAGGAGGTGTTGAAGTCTATGGTGATCTATGCTATGTTAAATCATATGAACGAAAATCAAAAAATAACGCAGTCCCCCCAAGGAGAAAAAACCTCTACCAAGAGAATGGTGGAAGTCATTGAGTTAATCAGAAAAATAGAAAACGCTGAAAAAATAGCAGGTATTGATTCTCAGAAACAGCAGTCTTCTGATAGGCTACAAATCTTACCAGGAAATCAAACGGGGATCGTTTCCTCATTGAGCTAGTTTGCCTGTCGTCAAAGAATGATTCTCGTCTTCAATAAGTTTCGCGAATTGATGTTGATTAATGGCGGCAGTAGTCCTGATATAAATCTCCCATATTAACCTCCATTCCTCACTAAATTTCTCTTTATGCACAATTTCGAGACCCAACTTTTCTTTAGCAGTTTCCCAATTAATTAACCTTCCGTGAGAAAAAGTCTCGCCATCATCTAAAAATTTATCGACCCCTCCTTTGCTTATGGGATTTCCTATAAGCATTCTTTTATTGAGCAGTTTCACCGCTATATCTTTGGCCAAATCCATATGTTTTCTCGACTCACGCAAGAGAATTGGATCAATTTTCGAAAGTTGAATCAATTCCGCATCGTAATTCTCGTTCCTCGACTGCTTTTCTTCAATCTCTTTTTTGAGTTGCTCGTATGCCTTTATCACAGACTGAACTGCGATTTGCCCCAAATTCCCATATCGTATCTGCGGATCTATCGAGCCAATCTCAGAGGTATCGCTCATAAGAATTTCGCTTGCGCCCATTGCAATCATAGTCGCTGCACTTTTTGCTTGTTTAGGCACAATTGCTCGAAAGTCATCGCAGTACGTATAGATCACCGCCACGATTCTTTCCGCCGATTCCGCAAAACCACCTGAACTATGGATGAGTAAATCAAGATGATCTATACGGCCATATGCGCGCAAGATATTCTCGATAATTTCAGCGTCTCCATCGTTCACAAAAGCTGCTGGATGATGTGCAAAGGAAGAAACATACGTTATCAAATGCCTTCCAGTTTTCTCCTTCAACTGCTTCATCAATCCCTGTCTAATCACAGGGTTACTATTGATTTCGTTGATCACGCGCATCAGCGTCTGATCTTGATTTATCTGTGGATCATTTTCCATCTTTTTTAGAAAGAATCTTTAACTTATACACCTGATGCTACCTATTTCCCATCCATTTGTCCACAAAAACCCGGGCGACGAGGTATAGTTCTTTGCTTCCTTTGGTGGAGGCCTCGGGTTTTACCAGTTTTACTGAAGAAAAATGCTTTTGGGCCTCTTTGATCAACGCTGACGTGTCTGGCCCTTCGAAAACTTTGATCGCCAAGCTACCGCCCTTTTTGAGCACTTGAATCGCCACCTGCAAAGCTCTACTCGCAAGTTCGTGGGAAACGGCCTGATCTCTTTCTTTTATGCCCGTGGTATTGGGGGCGACATCAGATAACGCCATATCAAATCCGAGCGGCTCCTCTGCCTTGAGAAAATCAATGATGTCGGCGTCTTGAATATCCTTTTGGAATACCTTTACCTGCGGGACATTCAACGGCTTCATTGGAACAATATCAACCGCAACTATCAGCCCCTTCTCTCCCACAATTGCGCTTGCCACCTGGGTCCAGCTTCCGGGAGCCGCTCCCAAATCCAGCACTCGCTGCCCTTTTTTCAGGATCTTAAATTTTCTTTGGAGATAAAGTAGCTTATAGGCGGATCGCGCCCGATACCCTTCTCTCCTCGCTCTTTTTGCAAATTTATCTTGAGGAATATACACCATGTATTTTGTATCGCTCTTACATTTACAGGGCAACAAAAATCTTATATCTCACCAATCATCAAACCAATTACCGATCACCCATGGATTACAATTTACGTATATACGTAAATTGTAATCCATTCATCACAATCACTTCAGTCGCTTCTCAACACGCAACTTTATAACTCCTAAAGATGAAAAGCTTCTCGTAAAAATGTATCGCTTTCCGCTTTTGAAACTTCCAACAACTGAATTTGCTTTTTATCGGCTCCAAGGAATTCTCTTAACAGTGAGATTTCTTCTTGGCATGGGAAAGGATACACCCAAATACTTTTTTGAAGCGCACAAAATCCAAATTCTTTAAGTTTTCTCCGAAATACATCCCTCACAAAATCAGATGCTTTAGGAATATCAAAAATCACAAATCTCCATTTTCCGTCCCACTTCTTCGGTCTTGGAATAGAAAGATCATCAATCTGGTATTTTCCAGCATGCTTTCTTCCTTCTTTTGTAAGACGAACCTCGATATCGTGTCCACTCTTTCTTATCTCAACGAGCCTCTTTCGTCTGAGGTATGCTAACGCGTTCTTTGCCTTTTGTCTTTTCACTGCGGTATTCTTTCGAGAAACAGCCTTTATCACTCGCATAGAGAAATAAGGAGAAGAAGCAGCAATTGTGATTATGCCCGCAACGAATAAATACTTTAAAACTTCTTTTGAATAGTACTGAACTTTTATCTTATGGATTGGCCTCATGTTTTATAGTATTACAAATTGCGTATATACGCAATTTGTAATACCTTGCCCCACTGCTGTGCTTTACAAAGTTTGCATGCTACTGAAACTTTACCCACCAAACAATAAGAAGGGGCTCGACCGTTTCATTGTGAGAACCGACCAAACCCTAACTCAATCTCCTAAGATGGGTGGCTTTGGGGAGTATCTGCCTCTGGAATATGCTGGAGCACTAAGGGCTCCACGCCTTCCGGAAGCAAACCCATACGGGCGTAATAAAGGAGTCCCTCTGCA
>CAYJRT010000070.1:0-2936 GCA_964372895.1 uncultured Candidatus Saccharibacteria bacterium | reverse complement strand
CCCACTTCGCGCAATGTCAAGCATTGTTTTCGGCCGTGATATAAGTTACATCACTTATTATTCTAGCACACGTCCGAAAAGAAAAAATTTAAGATTTCTTGGGGGTTTTCGGAGCTGAAGTTGCTTTTCCTGCGGCAGGTGGAGCCTCTTTTACCCCCGGAGCTGCCGGAGTTGCCAGAGCTTCTTTCGCCGCAGCGCGTTCTGCTTTCTTTTCTTCTGTCTCCACCGCAACCTCGGCCGGCGCTGCCGCCTCCTCAAGCGCCTTCTCTTCCTCTTCAGTGAGCGGGGCTTTAATCGTCACAATCACCATGTCCGACTCAACAAGAATCGCGTAATCCTTTGAAATGCTGAGATCTTTGATATGCACACTGTTCCCGATATCCTTCAAAACGGCCAGGTCAACCGCGATAGAGTGCGGAATTTTATCCGGCAATGCCTCAACTTCAATCTCAGATAAAACTTTGAGCAAAATCCCTCCTTTCTCCTTGACCGCCGGCGCTTCACCTTTAAAATCAATCGGCACGTTCACTTTTAATTTCTCGTCCATCTTCACCTCGTAAAAATCAACCGAGAGAATTTCGTCAGAAAGATGATCGTAATCCACGTCGTGAATCAGCACTGGGTACTTATCGCCTCCAAGTACGAGGTTTACAATCGTGTTCTCTCCCGCGGCCTTAAACACCTTCCGGAAGTCCTTGAGCGGAACTGTCACATGGCGATTTTCTATCCCATGTCCATAGAGCTCTGCGGGAATCAAGCCCTCATTGCGGAGCGCCTTTGTTTTTCTGCCTAATATTGCTCGTTCCTGAACTGCTAATTCCATAGTCATCAAATATATACAAATGCGCAAAAAAAGGCAAGCATAAGATATGAATAATATAACTGCACATTCCTTATATCTCTAATTCGCGCGAATTAGAGATATAAGAAAACGATATCCATGTCCCACTCTGAAACCATTCTCGCGAATTAGAGAATAGTAGATAAGAGCTATGCTTCAATAACAAGCTCGTAGACGCCACTAAACAAGTCTTAATCTATGCCCGAGCTTTTGTTTTTTTGTAGATAAATATTCACGATTGAATCGCTTTGGCGTTATTTCTAATGGCAATCTTTTTATCACGCGAATACCATGCAATTCTAATCCTTGAATTTTAGCCGGATTATTCGTAAGCAACAAAACATCACGAACTTTTAAATCATGCAACATATCAGCGGCTATCCGATACCTGCGTTCATCTGGAGCAAAACCCAACGAACGGCTTGCCTCGACAGTATCCATTCCGCGTTTTTGTTGAGCATAGGCTTTAATTTTATTCGTAAGACCAATGCCTCGTCCTTCTTGATTTAAATACAGCAAAATGCCACTTCCCGACTGCTGAATAATCTCCAAACTTTTCTGCAGTTGCTCTCTGCAATCGCACGTGAGCGATCCAAGCGTGTCTCCGGTCAAACATTGCGAATGGACTCGTACAAGCATCGGCGATTTTTTCTTTCCAAAAAATAATGCGACGTGCTCTTTATTATCAAACGACGACTGGTAAACAACAATCTTCGATATACCATAGAGCGTTGGTAACGATGCGGACGCCACTCTCAGAACGGAAGGCGCTTTCACCAAAGACAATGGATGCTTTTTGATGTACCGAATAAGATCGCTGATAGCGACGAGCCGAATGTTATATTGCTTCGCAACCGCTATGAGATCGGGCATCCGAGCCATACGGCCATTCTCTTTCACGATTTCGCATAAGACACCCGCGGGAGTCATGCCTGCCAACCTCGCAAGCGCAACTGCGGCTTCAGTATGCCCCTGCCGAGCTGCTAATCCATCTTCATGCGCGATTAAAGGAAACACATGGCCAGGCCTCGTGATATTCTCAGATTTAGATCTCGGGTTGCTAAGTACGCGTATTGTTCGGGCTCTGTCATACGCGGAAACACCAGAAGTAATTCCGCGTTTCGCATTGAGAGAAACAGCAAAATTAACTTTTGTTCTTTCAGTATTCTCATGATAAGGAACCATCATTGGTAAAGAAAGACGCGCCGCTTGGGTGTTTTCTAAAGCAACACAAATCAGTCCTCGGCCATATTTCATCATAAAATTAATCTTCTCTGGAGTTGCCAGTTCAGCGAGGATGAAAAAATCTCCTTCGTTTTCGCGCTTCGGATCATCGACGAGAATAACAAATTTACCCTTTCGAATATCTCTGAGCGCCTCCTTAATTGAAGAAAATGATTTCATAATTTTGAGATTATTTTAATCATGGCGAGAGCAGTCAAGGCAGCTTCTACACCTTTATTTTCTTTTTTACGCGTAGCTCGTTCAATGGCATCCTTCGGATCATACACGGCTAACACTTCAAAAATAACTGGAACCTCGTACTCTAAAGAGACATCCATACAGCCTCGGATGCATTCATTGGCAATCTGTTCAAAGTGATAGGTATTGCCTTTATAGATTGCGCCAAACGTTATGATCGCATCATAGATATTTTTCTTTGCTAATTTTTTAACAATGAGTGGAATTTCGAGCGACCCAGGGACACCCACAATAGTTACCTGACTCTTTTTTATCCCCCTGCGTTTAAACGTTGCTAAACAATTCTTTTCCAAATTTCTCGACACTTCTCTTCGAAACAAACTGCTTACGATAGCAATGCGAATATCTTTGTTTTTCTTGAGAACATTCTTATATGCAACCGCAGGAAACGGATTCGCGTATTTTGCGAGAATATCTGTCTCTATATTTACCTTGTCTCCAACCTTAGCATAGCGAAATGTTGTATGGCTCCACGTATGCGGAATGATTCCTACCGTGAAACCGCGGTCAGTCACCTCAATTAATGTGAGAGACACTCCATTGATTGCCACAGATCCTTTTTCAACCATAGAAGCAAGAAGTTTTTTGGATGCCGTGAAATGAAATATGCGGC
>CAYJRT010000069.1:0-2984 GCA_964372895.1 uncultured Candidatus Saccharibacteria bacterium | reverse complement strand
ACATGAATATCAAATATCTTCTCTTGCCATCCTCTCAAAAGCATAAAACCAGCTGCGCCAAAGATTCCCAGATACGTTGCGAAACCAAAGAACCCTTGTGTGGCAAGTGTATCAAACAGAACGTTGTGAGCGACATCAAACCACGTTTCCGGAATTCCATATTGAAGAATTTCAGGCGGGTAATGCGCATTAAACGCGTAAGAGAAATTGCTCGGCCCCCAGCCGAAAAGTGGTTTGTCTTGCCAAGCGCGAAAACCAGCCTCCCAAGCGAGCAAACGAGTGCTCAACGTTGTTTCAGGGTTATTCCGCTCAAACACTGAAAATAACAACGCAACAAAAGCAGCAAAGAGAATAAAACCAAATAGCCCAATGAGAATTATTCTGTGTATTCTCTTTCGTACCATTGAAAAAATATACCAGAAAACTGCAAATCCCAATCCGAAAAAGAGACCGACGAGAGCTCCTCTCGTGCCACTGGCAAAGAGCCCAAACAGAGCTGTAACTACACCAAAAAGTGAAAACAACAACCAATAAGTTTTCCTTTCGTGAAACGCAAGGAAAACTCCGAGAAAAACAAGGAACAGAGTAAACCCTGCAAAAAAAGTGGCATTCCCCACGGTTGAGCTCACGCGATCCTCGCCCGCCTGCAATACCAGCCCCAAAAATACCACCGCAATGCCGACTCCGAGAAACAACCGAAAAAGTATTTTCCAATCCTTCCATTCCCGGATTACCGCGCTTGTAATCAAGTAAAAGAGAATAAACTGGGCAATAAGAAAAACGCCGGTCATGCGAATATCCGTACTCCATAGGCTTCGATACCAGTCAACTGAAAAGAGTGTGGAAATCCCGAGACTTGCTCCCCATAGTAAAATGGCAAGCGTAAGAGGAGTAGGTCTTGGATAATACCGTTGCCAGTTCCGAAGAAGGAGCAACGCGTAGCTCCCTGCCAAAAACAACATGAGGGTCTGAAAGAAAAAGACCTTCCCGGTAAGCGTAGGAATCGAAACTTTTTCAACAGTCACAAGCGGCAAAAGCAAACTTGCCGCAACCAAGATTACAATGGATGTCTCAAAATGGTCGCGCATATCCTTTGTTTGTTCCATAGAACCGCTGTTTGGCTGCCAACCACTTCACAAAAAGGATCGAGGTGAACGCAACCAAAATTCCTGCTGGCACATCAACAAAATAGTGCTGGGCAAAAAGGAAAGTACCCAAAGAAGAAAGAATGGCTAAAGGAAGAGTTCCTAAAAGAAGCCAGCGCGAGAGACGAAAAGAGTAATACGCCAGCAACACGCCCCAAACTGCGTGAGCGCTTGGAAACGTGCTGGTCGGAAACACACTCAAATTCTCCTTGCTTTTACGCATCCCTTGAAGAAACGCAACAATTTCCTCTTGAGGCTGATAACTTGCAACATACCCCTGAACCTGCAAGGAAACTGGAAGCTCATATACATTGTCAATAAAACGATCTTGAGGACTTAAAACGGGAAACATAAGCCACCCCGCGAAAAGAATCATTAATCCCAAGGAAAAGGCGCCGGCTGCTTCGCGGAAAAGCCGCTGATGAACAATAAACAGGTAGGATCCAAAAATAGCGAGTACTGGCACAAGATAAAGAAAAGAAAACTCAACCGCAGAGATAAACCAGCTTGGGTATTGAAACGAAGCTAAGGAAAGCGAGGGAAAGGTGCCTGTGAGAAACGTGTCCCACGTAGATAAAAGTTCGTCGCGCAATCTGGTGCGGTTAAACACATTCAGTTTGTCCAACGTTATACTAAAACTGTAAAATGCGAGCGCAAGTGGGATTCCAATAGTAGCCAGATTTTTGAGAATCGTGCGTGTCCCTCGAAAAATTCGAACCAAGTTCTGACGAGTAAAAACAATTGCTGGGTTTATCTGCTTTACCATTGCTCTCATGCAGAGAACAATGCCATAAAGAAAAAGCGCAATGAAAAACAGCATTGCCGCCCACGCCATCTTAGGTCCGTTGAGATCTACATAATGCCGAAGGATGCTTTTGCCCCCGTTGCCCACATACAAATCCAGAATAAAAAAAATCGCAGTGAATACAAGGAAGGCAATATAAATAAAAATTTCTGGCCGAACGAAAATTCTCAAAAACAAATTAGTCTCCCCCATGTATAGAGGATTAGCATGAGTAGTAAAAAACTAAGGCACAATAAGATTGCTCACTGCGGCTACGATTCCCTTTGCTAAAACAGCTGCTAAAATACCAATTGCAGCATAAAACAAACTGCTGCGCGCTTGCGATACCGCTTGGGGATCACCTCCTCCTGAAATGAATTTCCACGCGGCAAAAATGACAAAGATTACAGCTCCCAACAGAACAACTATGAAGAACCAATCTACGATGCCGTCGAGAACTTCAATAAACTCGGTGGCGCTTGCGATATTTGAAGGAATTGTTTTTGGAGGTATTTCCCCGATTGCCAAAGAGATACTCCCTATTCCTATAATTCCTAGGAGAACCAGAAGTAACAATGAGATGATTTTTTGTGTCATACAATTTGTGTTGCCAAGTATGCGCTAGGCTCCCAGAAGTGAGCTGATCGCGAAAGCGACTCCGCGAGAAAGCACCGCTGCAACAATCGCAATCACTGCCCAGAAGAGTTTATTTCTCGCCTGCATAATCGCTTGCGGCTCTGCTCTACTTGAAATAAACTGCCAACCCGCAATTATGATTAATATAACAGCTAATATCAGAAAGCCAACAAAAAACCAGTTCGTAAGATGTTCTATTAACTGCACAAGTTCCGAGCCGCTCGTGGGCCCTGTGGGAGCCGGAATAATCCATGGGGGCATATGAGAGAATCATACCATAAAACTTTGGCAAAACAAAACAGCCCTGAGCGAAGTCGAAGGGCTGTTTGTTGAATCGAACTTATTAGCCAGGAATAAGATTCGCAATTGCTGCTGGCAATCCCCGCGCAAGCAACGCAACTCCAATTCCTACTGCTGCC
>CAYJRT010000068.1:0-3069 GCA_964372895.1 uncultured Candidatus Saccharibacteria bacterium | reverse complement strand
CACTCAAAGATTTGGAGATTCGCGGCGCAGGAAATATCTTGGGCAAAGAACAATCCGGCTCCGTGAATGCTGTCGGTCTAAATCTCTACTGTCAGATGTTAAGCGAAGCTGTTGAGAAATTAAAAACAATGGTACAGTAATTCGTATGAAAAAGTTAGTTATTGTTGAAAGCCCAACGAAAGGGCGCACGATATCACAATTTTTAGGAAAAGACTACAAAGTAGAATCTTCTTTTGGGCATATTCGCGATTTGCCGCAGAGTAAATTGGGTGTTGATGTTGAGAATAATTTTGAGCCAAGTTATATTATTCCTACCAAAGCGAGGAAGACTGTTAACGTACTCAAGAAAGAGGCAGCCAAAGCAGATGCTACAATCTTGGCTACCGATGAAGACCGGGAAGGTGAGGCTATTGCTTGGCATTTAGCAGAAACGTTAAAGTTAAAAAATCCGCAACGAATTGTATTTCACGAAATTACCAAGTCAGCAATCGAAGAAGCTTTGAAAAATCCGCGAGAAATCGACATGAATCGCGTGGATGCCCAACAAGCGCGGCGAATTTTGGATCGCCTTGTCGGATATAAGCTTTCTCCTTTTCTTTGGAAAAAAGTTGCAAGAAAACTGTCTGCAGGAAGAGTGCAATCGGTAGCAGTACGCCTTGTAGTAGACAGGGAAAATGAAATAAGAAAATTTAAATCCCAAGAATACTGGAGTATTGAAGCTCTGCTTCGAAAGGCTCAAAACCACAACTCAAAACTGAAAAGTGAATTTTCCGCTATACTTGCCAAGAAAGACGACAAGCCCATTGAGAAACTCGATATTAAAAGCAAAGAAGCAGCAGACGCGATTTTGCAAGACCTGGAAGGAGCGCAGTATAAAGTAGATACAATAGAAAAGAAAGAAGTCAAGAGAAATCCACTTCCTCCGTTTACCACTTCCACGCTTCAGCAAGCTGCGTGGCAACGATTTCACTTTCCAGCTCGTATGACCATGCAACTTGCCCAACGACTGTATGAAACAGGATATATTACGTATCACAGAACAGACTCTTTAAACCTCTCTGAACAATCGCTCTTTGCAGCCAAAAATTATATTACTCACGCATTCGGCCCCCAATACTGGTCAGGATTTTCTCGTCGATTCAAAACAAAATCAAAAGGCGCGCAAGAAGCGCATGAGGCAATCAGGCCTACCTATCCCGACAGAGCGCCCCAATCCCTTAAGCTCGAGAAAAATCTATGGAAACTTTATGATCTCATTTGGAAACGCTTTATTGCTTCCCAAATGAGCCAAGCCGTATTTGATGCAACAACTTTAGACATTCAAGCGGCAAGTTATATATTTCGTGCTACAGGGCAAATTTTAAAGTTCGATGGATTTCTAAAAGTATATCCAGTTCAGTTTGAAGAAGTAACGCTGCCTGAACTCACCCAAGGAGAAATTTTGCAACTGAAAGAACTTCTCTCAAATCAACACTTTACTCAACCTCCTGCAAGATACACAGAAGCTACACTTATTAAAGCTCTCGAAGCCCATGGTATCGGGCGTCCTTCCACGTATGCGCCCATTCTTTCTACTGTTCAGGAAAGAAACTATATTGAGAAAGATGAACAAAGAAGATTTGAGCCTACTGAAATAGGAGAAATGGTCAATAATCTTTTAGTTGAACATTTCCCTGTTATTGTAGACATAGGATTTACTGCAGACATGGAACAGGGTCTCGACGAAATCGCGCAAAACCAGCAAGAGTGGAGGCCTATGATCAAGAATTTTTATATACCTTTTGCGGAAACCCTTGAACAAAAATACAAAGAGGTTGAAAAGCAACAAATCCCGCAAAAAACCACCGATAAAAAATGTCCAGAATGCGGCTCGTCTATTGTGATACGTTTCGGAAGGTATGGAAAGTTTTACGCTTGTTCTACCTTTCCCAAATGCAAATACACCGCATCGCTGGAAGCCGAAAACTTTCCGGATATTGCTTGTCCAAAATGTGGGCAAGGCAAGATTGTCCCAAAGCACACCAAACGAAAGAAAATATTTTATGGATGCAATCGGTATCCGAAGTGCGATCAGGCATTTTGGGATAAACCAACGGGCGAGAAATGCACCAAGTGCAACTCACTCCTTATCGAGAAGAACAAAAACACAAAGTGCTCAAACTCCGAGTGCAAAACGAATAAAAAATAAAAGATACTACAAATTTATGCATATACATAATCTCGTAGTATCCACACACTCCTTTCTCTTTACCAGCCAGCCGATACGTCAATTTTTTGCCATGGCAAGATTTTGTAGTATCACTATTTACAAAGAGACAAAATTTCAGTAGAATAATAAGGAAAGCAGTTTACTCCAAGCCAGCCCGGGTGGCGGAACGGTAGACGTAGCAGACTCAAAATCTGCCGAGGGCAACCTCATGAGAGTTCGATTCTCTCCCCGGGCACCATTTAGGAATTTGCAAGGTTTCGCTCGCGGCCTCGCGTAGCTCGGCCGCTCGCTTGTACTGAATTTTTGGGGCAAAAACCAATTCGCGATTTCGCTTTTGGGGCAAGAAAATTTTTAATCTTTATGAAATTAGAAAGTAAAGTCACTATCGTTACCGGTTCCTCGTCTGGCATTGGCCAAGCTATTGCTGTTCGCTTTGCAAAAGAGGGGGCGAAAGTTGTCGTAGCTGATATAGACGAGGGAGGAGCAAAAAATACTCTCTCGCAAATTCCTGATTCGGGAATTTTTGTTAAGACCGATGTTAGTAACGAGCAGGAGGTAAAAAACCTTACTGATAAGACATTGGGAAAATTTGGCCAGATAGACATCGTGGTAAATTCAGTTGGCATATACTCTCCGTTAGAAGCCGATATTGCATCGCTCCCAACAAAAGATTTTTCCAATGTAATGGAGACAAATTTTAAGAGTATTTTTCTACTCACGAAATTTGCGATCCCGCATTTATTGAAATCAAAAGGCAACATCATCAATATCGCTTCCTCACTTGGCTTAATTCCAGAAGCAGAGTCGCCGATATATTGTTCTTCTAAAGCTGCTATCATAATGTTTACAAAGACAACCGC
>CAYJRT010000067.1:0-3124 GCA_964372895.1 uncultured Candidatus Saccharibacteria bacterium | reverse complement strand
ATTGCCCACAATTTTGCCTGTGATGTCAAGCGCTTCTATAATGGGCACTCCTCCTTTTACTAATGTTGCGAGGTTTTCTCCGAATCGAGAAATATACATTACTCTCAAGAAGGATCCAAATACTGGGATTTTCAGGACGACTCGATGCATCACTTTTTTTCCTTCAGGAAGTTTTACCAATTGAAGCACTCCTACCACTACACCCACAACGAAAAGAACAATCAGCCACCACCACTGGCGATAAAAATTTGAAAACGCAATGACTATTTTGGTGATTACGGGAAGAGTCCCACCTGTTTCTTCCAAAATTCTTGTAAGATTGGGGAGCACAGTAATTGTTAACAGCGTAATCACCGCAAACGCAACTACTACTACAAAAGCAGGGTAAGTCAAAGCCCCTTTAATCTTACTTTTTAGTTGATGCTCGCGCTCTAAGTGATCTGCCATGTAATCAAGCACGTCAGAAAGTCTACCCAAAGCCTCTCCGCGCTTCACCATATTGATGTAAAAAGAAGAGAATGCCTTGGTATGTTTTGCCAAGGCGTCGGAAAACATAGTACCTGCTTCCACATCTTGGCTCATCTGAAAAATTCTTGTTTTGAAATTTTTGCCTTTGAGCTGACCGCCAATGGTTGTGAGAGAATCAACAAGTGAGACCCGGGACTTAAACATAATCGCAAGCTGCCGGGAAAAAAGCATCACGTCTTTTTCAGAAACACGGTCAAAAAGCGTAAGCTGTTTGGCATACGCCGGTTCTTCTTCTCTTTCTTTCAACCAGGTGACATACAAACCGTGCCTGTCTAAAACCTGCAGAGCAGCAGTTTCTGAAGATGCCTGAATAATGCCTTCCTGGCGCCTCCCTTGTTCGTCTGCTGTTCGATATTCAAACTTCATATATTATCCTCTGACAAGCGTACGCAGTTCTGCGGGATTGAGCGAATACTGCAAAGCGTTGTCCAAAGTAATCTCTCTTACCTTCACAAGGCTTGCCAGCGCGCGGTTTAGAGAAATCATTCCTTCTTCCGCAGAAGTTTCAATGACCAGTGGGAGCTCGTGCACTTTATTCTCTCTCACAAGATTTGCTACGGCCGTATTTGCCATCAACACCTCGCACGCAGGAATCAAGCCTCCCTGAATTCGCGCAAGCAAACGTTGGGAAACCACGCCAAGAAGAGAGCCTGAAAGCTGCGCCCGTATCTGCGCTTGTTGTTCTGCGGGAAAAGAATCCACGATTCGGTGAATACTTTGGCCAGCAGAGTTTGTGTGTAGAGTGGCAAACACGAGGTGCCCGGTTTCGGCTGCCGTGAGCGCAGTTCCAATGGTTTCTGCATCGCGCATTTCTCCCACCATAATAACGTTGGGGTCTTGGCGAAACGTTGCGCGCAACGCAGACGCAAAACTCTTGGTATCTTTTGTTACTTCGCGCTGGTCGATTACTGATTTATCGTCTTTAAACACATACTCTATAGGGTCTTCAATGGTAATAATGTGGTCTGCTCTTGTATGATTGATTTCGTCAATCAAAGAAGCAAGCGTGGTAGATTTGCCGTGCCCAGAGGGCCCCGCAATAATCACAAACCCTTGGCTTACGCGCGTAAACTGATGTAATATCGGAGGCAGATTCAATTCTTCTATGGTAAGAATCTGGTCGGGAATAAAACGAAGCGCAATACTCAAATTTCCCATTGTGTAGAAAATATTTCCGCGGAATCTTGCTCCCTGCTGCTCCAAATAATACGAAAAATCAATTTCTTTTTCTGTTTGCAATCGTAAACGCTGTTCTTCTCCAAGAAGAGTAAGCACCGCGTCTTCGACCAGCTCGCCAGTCACTGGAGGTTTTTTGCTTAAAGGCACCAGTTCTCCTGCAATGCGCAATATGGGCGGCAACCCGACAGAAAGATGAAGATCAGAAGCTCTTTCTTCAATCGTAATATTCAAAAGTTCTCCAATTTCATTTTTCATATTGTTTGTGTAAGCTTTGTAACCTCTTGAACAATTTCGCTTGGCGTATAATGAGCTTTGATAAGATACTTCACAGCTCCAAGTTCCAACCCTTTTTCAATTTCCTCTTTCTGCCCAAGGTTGGAAAGAACGACTACCGGAATATGTTTGAGCTCTTCAGACTTCTTGAGGCTTACAAGAATATCCCAACCATCGGTGTGAGGAAGTACGATGTCCAAAAGCACAAGGTCGGGGTTCTCCGCCTCAATGGCTACAAGAGCTTTTTCTCCCTGCTCTACAACCTTTACCTCAAATCCACTCTTCTGCAATTTGGTAGAGTAAATATCTACAAGCAATGGGTCGTCTTCAATAAGAAGTATTTTTTTCATATGTTTATGCTTCGGTTGTTACCCGAAGCACCTCTTCTAACGTAGTAATTCCGTCGAGCGCTTTCAAGATACCGTCTTGTCTCATGGTAATCATGCCCTCTTCCTGCGCCGCCTTTGCTATTTTTGCTTCCGCCGCGCCTGTGCCCACAATCTCCACAATTCGATCCGACATTTCGAGCACCTCCATAATGGCAATCCTGCCTGTGAAGCCTGATTGCCCGCATTTTTTGCAACCTGCAGGTTGGAATACAAACAACCCTTCTACGGATGCTACTGTGGGAGGAAGCTCTTTTTTTAATCCTGCAGGGAGCGCTGAAATCTCCTGCCAGAGTAAGTCGCGAATTCCTTTTTCTGGCTTTACTTTTTTCTTGCAATCATTACACAATCTTCGCACAAGCCGCTGGCCAATTGCAAGAACTAACGTTGCCGGAATTAAGTATCTGTCTACTCCCATATCGAGCAACCGTGGAATAACTCCGGCAGCTCCATTGGTATGCAATGTGGAAAGCACTAAATGCCCGGTAAGCGCTGCGTGAATCACTAAAGACGCGGTTTCATTGTCGCGCACTTCTCCCACCATAATAATATCTGGGTCTTGGCGAAGCAACTGGCGGAGCCCCGAGGCAAAGTCGTACCCAATTTCGGGCCGTACCTGCGATTGGTTTACTCCGTCGATAAAATACTCTATGGGGTCTTCCAGACTTAAGACATTCACTGCTTCTTTGTTGAGCTGGCGCATCACCGCATACAGAGTAGTTGTCTTCCCTGATCCGGTTGGACCGGTAACCAAGAGG
>CAYJRT010000066.1:0-3216 GCA_964372895.1 uncultured Candidatus Saccharibacteria bacterium | reverse complement strand
CTACGACCAAGTGCTTAACAGGCACCTGCGCTACCGCTGCGCTACGCCGGAATATGTCTAGTTTTTAGCTAGTAGTTTGTAGTATATAGTATATGGCTGATTTTTCAAGGAACTAATCAATATCCCTTGAGTTTTTTCAAACTGCGGTGTTCGCGGATCTTCTCCAAAGCTTTTGCTTCAATCTGACGAATGCGCTCACGAGTTACACCAAATTCTTCGCCCACCTCTTCTAACGTGTGAGTTACGCCATCTTCCAGCCCAAAACGCAAGACAAGAATCTTTTGTTCTCGTGGCGCCAAGTCGCCGAGAATCTCTTGCAAACGTTCGCGCAATAACGTACGCGCCGCATCCACGGAGGGAGGAGGAACTTTTTCGTCTTCCACGAATTCTGCGAGCACGCTGTCTTCGTCGTCTTCGCCTACCGGAGTTTCAAGCGACACTGTTTCTTGCGATATGCGCTGAATATGCCGTACTTTCTCTACCTCCAAACCCATTTCAGCTGCGATTTCTTCTGCCAAAGGCTCTCTGCCTAAATCTTGCAAAAGGCGGCGTCGAACCTGTGTGTATCTCGAGATGGTTTCAATCATGTGCACGGGAATGCGAATGGTGCGCGCCTGATCTGCTAAAGCGCGCGTAATTGCCTGGCGAATCCACCACGTGGCATACGTGGAAAATTTATACCCCCTTCGCCAGTCGAATTTTTCCACGGCGCGGAACAAACCCAAATTTCCCTCTTGAATCAAATCGAGCAGGGTAAGGTTGGGCGAACGGCCCACATATTTTTTCGCTATGGAGACCACGAGGCGCAAATTCGCGCGCGCCAAACGTTTCTTCGCTTCCTCGTCTCCCTTTTCAATACGCTTTGCCAATTCGCGCTCCTGCTCTGCCGTTACAAAAGAAATTTTCCCGATTTCTTTAAGATACATCTGCACGGGATCCAAGGGCGCATCTGATTCCACCAATAAGCGCTCTTTGTTTTCCTCCGAAGGTTCCACATCTAAATACTCTTTCACCTCCTCTACCTGAATACCTTCTTCTTCCAGGCGCTGATACAGATGTTCCAAACCCTGTATATCTTTCTCGATTTCCGGAAATGCGTACAAAATTTCAGAATACGTTACAAAACCGCGCTGCCGCGATTTTTCGACGAGTTCCTGAATTGCTTCGTCTCCCACTTGCCCACGGCGACCCCTCTCCCTTTTTCTGATCTGAGCCTGCCTTCGCGCTATACGAGCTTCTTTTATGGTTTTTCTTTTGGGCAATTTTCTTGTGTATCCTATTTTCCTTTTTTTGCCTTGTTTTTTCCTGCTTTTTGAAATCATTGCATTTGCTTTGATACTTCTTGAAACTCTGCAAGCAAGATATCGATCTTCGCCGTATCCTTGTTGCCTTCGGCCTCTTTTAACTCTCTCACAAGAGACTCTAAACGTTTTCTTAAGCTAAGCATTTTTAGCTCTTGCAAACAAGTCTTGAGCTCCTCCTCTGCATTCTGGCCTTCAGGCTCCTGAATTTCTCCCTTCAGGGCAAGATATTGAAGAAGGTCGATTACTTCTTTTTCAAAAAATTCTGAAGCCTTTGCAAAATCGAAAGGTGTATGATTTTTAATGCCTTCCAAGATATCCTGATTCCCCAGGGAAAAATATGGGAAATATTCTTCGTGAAGGGTTTCAAATGTTGGGTTCTGGAGGAAAAGGGCGAGCGCGCGCTCTTCGAGCAGTTCTTTCCTTGTTTTTTTTGCTTTGAGAAGAGTGGCTTCGTTACTTCTCTCTCTCTCTTCTGTTTGATCACCCCGCGTGCGCTCGAGCTCCTCGCGCACGCTCTCTTCCGCAACGCGAAGCTCTTTTGCCAAAAGGGAAATCCAGTGAGCTTGTTCAATGCGGTTTTGAATCTTTTTTATAAGAGGCAAAAGCTCTTCTGCAATTTTGCGCTTACCTTCTGCTGAATTGATATCGAATTTTTTGAGCGCTATTTCAAAAGCATGGCTCAAAAGCGGTCTTGCCTGTTCTAAAGCTTTCTGCCACAATGCAGGATTTTCTAAAATAGTATCTGCGGGATCTTTGTGAAGCATAGGAATTACTTTGACTTCGAACCCCTGCATTAAAGCCAACTCCACGCTTCGGTGCGTGGCGTGGTCGCCTGCTGCATCCATATCAAAGGCAGTCAACAAATTCGTGCAATAGCGCTTCAAAATCTGAAGCTGCATATGAGTAAAAGCGGTTCCCGAAGTTGCCACTACGTTTGCAGATTCTGCCTGCGAAACCATAATCGCGTCCATGTATCCTTCCACCACAATGCACACGCCCTCTCTACGAATTGCGATTTTTGCTTTGTCGAGGCCGTATAAAAGCTTGCTTTTATCGTATAAAAGAGTGTTGGGGGTATTGAGATACTTTGCTGGGTCATCTTTTCCAAATATCCTTCCGCCAAATCCCACTACCTGGGAATTCAGATCAAAGATGGGAAACATAATACGCGACTGAAACCGATCATACATACCCCTTGCTCCACGAATTGCAACTCCAGCTTTCACGATCTGTTCTTGCTGATATTCTTTTTGCTGCAGAAACTGCGAAAGACTATCAGGAGTATCTGGCGCATAGCCCAAACGCCATTTTTCCATACTCTGCTTTGTAACCCCGCGTTTTGCAAGATACGCTTGAGCTTCTTTCCCTGCGCGGGAATCCACAAGCTGTTTCTGAAAAAACTGCACAGCCAACTCCACCAGTTCTGCCAATTTTTGCCGTTCTGTCCGCCAGCTGGCGGATTCAGGGTTGTACCGTGGCAACTCCACACCGGCTTTCTGCGCAAGCTGGCGCAACGCGTCGCCAAACTCAACGCCCTCAATCTTCATAACAAACGTAAACATATCCCCACCATCAGAGCAGCCGCCAAAGCAATGCCAGATTTGCCGCGCCGGAGAAACAAAAAAAGAAGGGCTTTTTTCAGAATGAAACGGGCAGACTGCACGATAATTTACTCCAGCTTTCTGGAGTTTCACATACCCTTCAACTACCTCGACAATATCGAGTCTATTCTTTATCTCCTCTATTGGAGAAGAGATCATATCGTTACTCCTGCACAGTAATTTTTCCGTTCTCTTCTGGCATTAAGTGATCGTGAAAAAACCACTCGCCCACCTCGTTGAATGCGAATGACCATTCTGCGCCGGAAATCAGCCCCTTGCAGGCGTCGAAAATATTGTCTTTTTCTGCGGTC
>CAYJRT010000065.1:0-3245 GCA_964372895.1 uncultured Candidatus Saccharibacteria bacterium | reverse complement strand
GCAAGAATTACTGGTATTTGTGCATGTTCGCCCTCTTGCGCGCCAAGGCGTTGAGAACCGTTTTTCTCAAACGCAGATTCTTTGGTGTAACCTCAAGCAACTCGTCATCTCCGAGGTACTCAATGCATTCTTCCAAACTCAAGGCCAGCGGGATGTCAGCATGCGCTGCTACGCCTTCCCCTTTTGATCTCACGTTGGAAAGATGTTTTTCCTTGCACGCGTTTACCACAAGATCCTGTGGTTTTGCGTGCCTTCCCACGATCATTCCCGCATATACTTTTACTCCAGGACCGATAAAAAGCCGGCCTCGCTCTTGAGCATTGAGCAATCCATAGAAATTACTCACGCCCGTTTCAGAAGCAACCAAAGACCCGTGTGGACGCGCTGCGATTTCCCCAATGAGTGGCGCATAACCGTGAAACAAGGCATTGAGTATTCCTTCTCCTTTCGTGTCCGTGAGAAATTCTGAACGGTATCCAATAAGTCCTCTGGTAGAAACTCCAAAGCGGAGAGAAACGATTCCGCGATCCAATTTCATATCCAGCATCTCGCCTTTCCTATTCCCCATTTTTTCAATGATGATTCCCAAATACTGTTCGGGGGACTCGATATACACATCTTCGAAGGGCTCACGCTTCACTCCATGCTCCTCCTTAAGAATCACCTCGGGTTTTCCTATCTGGAATTCGTATCCCTCTCTGCGCATTTTCTCTACAAGAATGGCAAGATGAAATTCTCCCCTTCCTGCAACAATAAACGAACCCTCCGAGTTTGGGCTTTCCTCCACCTTGAGCGCTACGTCGCTAAGCAACTCGCGCTCCAAACGCTCCTTCAAATAACGAACCGTCGAGTACGTTCCTTCTTGCCCCGCAAAGGGAGACGTGTTCACCGAAAAATTCATTTTTACCGTCGGCTCGTCAATGCGCAAGACAGGGAGGGAAACAGGATTTTCATAACTCGCTACGGTCTCTCCTATTCTGACGCCTTCAATCCCAGCAATCGCAACGACATCTCCTGCTTTAACCTCATCAACTTCAACACGATTCAATCCGTCAAAGGTCATCACGGCGGTCACTCGCGACGGCACGAGTGCGCCATCCCTCCTGATCAACATCACTTGCTGGCCTTTCTTTAAGGCCCCGGTTTTTAACAAACCCACGGCGATCTGTCCTTTGTAGTTGTCGTAAGAAATGTTTACCACAAGCATTTGCGTGGCTCCTTCTCTTGCCTTTGGCTCCGGAATCTCTTTTACAATAGTTTCAAAGAGAGGTTGAACATTTTGCATGCCGTCGAGATTCGATTCAAAACCAGCTTTTCCCAGAAGAGCCGAGGCGTACAGAACCGGAAATTCCATTTGCTCTTCGGAAGCTCCGAGCTCGATAAACAGATCAAATATCTTATTGAGAACCCAGTTGGGCCTCGCATCCGGCAAATCTATTTTATTGATAATAACGATAATACGATGTCCAGCTTCCAGCGCCTTTTTGAGCACAAATTTGGTTTGGGGCATGGGACCGTCTTTCGCGTCCACCAACAGTAAAGCCCCTTGCACCATGCTCATGATGCGTTCCACTTCCCCGCCAAAATCCGCGTGCCCGGGCGTATCCACGACATTGATCTTGCAATCCTTATATGTAATGGCCGCGTTCTTGGCAAAAATAGTGATGCCGCGCTCACGTTCCAGTTCGTTGGAATCCATGATAAGTCCTTTTATTTCTTGCTTGACTATAAAGTCCTCTGACTGACGGAGTAAAGCGTCAACAAGCGTGGTTTTCCCGTGGTCAACGTGAGCTATGATTGCGATATTCCTAATGTTCATCCCGTTAGAAATTCCTTTTGTCATACGCTATTTTTCATACCTAAAGTAACTTGTGTTCGCGAATCTCTCTTTCTAACGGGATTCATCTTCGTGAATACCTGCCTCGCGGCCTCCAAGGCCCTCGCGGTTTGTAAGGACGAGGGGACGCGCCTTGCCCGCCGAATCCGCCGCTCTGGCGGAGAAGGCGGGATGGAGGAAGTTCCGGCAATCTGGTAACGGGCAGGGAAGCTCGCATGAGTCGTTCAATTCCCCTCACTTTATACCTTTGATCGGGCATCACGAACGAGATGGCGCGACCTGACATCCCAGCTCTTCCGGTACGACCGATACGATGCACATAGTCTTCCGGGCTTTCGGGAATGTCATAATTTATAACAAGTTCAATATCTTTTACGTCTATTCCCCGCGAGGCAATATCAGTCGCTACGAGCACACGATACTTTCCGTACTTAAAACCTTTGAGAGCTTCTTTGCGTTGACCAAGTGAACGGTTGGAATCAAGCTCCACTGCGGTGTGACCCATACTCCACACATCTCTGCAAATTCTTCTCGCTCCGTGCTTTGTACGCGAGAACACAAGCACACTGCCTTTGTATTCTTCAAGCAACTTGTCTAAAAGACGATTCTTCTGATCTTTCCTCACAAAGAACAATTCATGTTCCACGTGGTCGGCCCCTGTCCCCGATGGAGCTATCTCCACGCGCACGGGCAGTTTCATATGGGTTTGGGCGATCCTAAGGATATGGTCTGGCATGGTCGCGGAAAAAAGCATGGTTTGACGTTCTTTGGGCACAACCTTGAGTATCCTCGCAAGCTGGGGAGCAAAACCCATGTCAAACATCCTGTCTGCTTCATCTAAAACTAAGATCGAAACATTGCCTAAATTCAAAATCTTCTGATCTAAATGATCAATAATCCTTCCCGGAGTTCCGATAATAATGCGCGGAGATCGCCTGACCGCCCGAATTTGCGGCCCCATCGAAGCCCCTCCTATCAACACTGCGATGTGGATTCCAAACGCTCGAGTAAACCGTGACAGCATCTCGTCTACTTGGAGAGCAAGTTCTCGTGTGGGCAGAATCACAAGTCCCACTCCCGTATTCGTCTGCAAAATGCGCTGAATCAAGGGAACCCCAAAGGCAAGGGTCTTTCCGGTTCCGGTCTGGGCGATGCCCACGATATCTTTTCCTTCCATGGCAACGGGGATCGCCTTTTGCTGAATAGGCGTTGGATTCTTAAACTGCATCAAAGCCAGTAACTCAAGAAGCCTTGGAGCTATGCCAAGGCCCGTAAATCCCCGTTCTGAAGAATCCTGCATACGTTCTATGCGTTGTTGCGGAATCATAAAAAATTGCGACCGAATCACTCAAGCCGAAATTCCGTTTTGAAGTGCACCACTTCCCATATGAATCCGAACGCTGATATG
>CAYJRT010000064.1:0-3342 GCA_964372895.1 uncultured Candidatus Saccharibacteria bacterium | reverse complement strand
ACGATTCATCGCCCACAGGCACATCTTCAAGCGGCAAATTTGGTAATTGCGTCAATAACGAATTCAGTTCTCCTTTAACTTCTTTTATCTTCTCTGGAATTTCCTTTTCATGTTGAAAACCACTCTGCTCAACATAGGATGCCACATCTGAAGACGTATCACTAATATTTTCTACTCTCTCCTCCTCGGACAAATTGCCACTCTTAAATTTTTGATTACCTAAATTCTTGCGCGTATTTATTTTCTGTTGTATACCCTCAAGCCCTTTAAGTTGGCTATCCAATTCCAAAACCTTATCGACATCGCATTCGACATTTCTCTTTTCGCATCCTTCTTTTACTTTCTCCGGATTTTCTCGTATGAATTTGATATCAAGCATATTCCTAATTTATAGCAGATTATCCACTCTTGAGCAATTATTGACTATCCGTAAAACCATGCCAGATGCTTTTCTTAATCAATAATCTTTGTAATATAAATAAAACGATCGTCAGAAATATATTACACCTCCACCTCTCTGATAAGGAACACTTTTATGTAAGGATCGATCTCATATCTTCTCACTACTTCTTCTGTTTCCTTTAATACGTCGTACGGACACACCCAAACACTGCGTTGAAGCATCCGATAATCTAAGAGCAATAAATTTTCTCGGAGGATATCTCTCAACCTTCTCTGCTTTTCTGGGATATCAAATATAAGCATTTGCCATCTTCCGTCTCGTCGCTTTTTCCTCTCGACTGCGACTACTGTTGTTTTCCAGACATGGTCGAACCCCTTTTTCGTCAGAATCACCCCTTCAACTCCTTGAAGATTTTTGATTTGAATATATCCCCTTTTCTTCAAATAATAGAGAAGCTGTCGGAAATTTTTTCTTTTCCGCTTCTTTTCGTACAACCTTCTTATCTTTCTTAGTTCAGGATAGACCGCTTCTCTTATTGTGGGAATCTTCGAGAACGCATGAAGATCACTTCCCCTTTCCAACATTTTGTACAGATCCCAAAGAAATTGGTCCGTAAATGGAAGCCTCATATGGCTATCCTATATCTATTGTAATATATTTTCAACGATCGTTTTGATTACATTACATCTATTCTGGTAAGTTTAATACAGATTGAATACAAATAATAAAAAAGGGCATTGAACCCCCTTCTCTGGATTTAATGTTTAACGTAGTCCTACACATTCTTTCTTGCGGCGAACGCAAAGGGAAGAAAGTATGTATCTAAGTCTTCCAGCGTAGTTCCGTATTCTTTGCCTCCCAAAACCGCAGCGCAAAATAATTCTCGGGCAAGCGCAATTTCCCGCATTCTTGCCTGCCCTCGCCATCGAGGATCCTCAAGCGTCAAATCAAAAAGTTCCAAAGCTCGCTCCGTTGCGCCTTCAAAAGCATTCTCGTCTTTGCCTTGCCATCTCCCTGCTCTTCCCACTTCGCTTCCAATATTTCCCATTTGCTCGACTACAGAAAACGCAAACCAGTTTCCAGCCGCCGCATTTTTATGTAAAACATTATTCATTCCCTTACTAACTTCTTTACAATTTCTTTGATCTTTTCTTTGATCTGCAAATTCTCTATGTTTCTCGAACGATTCCCAAAAGATGGCTTTATATTAACCATTGAATCAAACTCAATAAATTCTTCCTCCAAGTTTTCCGGATACAGATTAATACCCCAAGTATACTCTCTGCTCGAGCCCTCTCTTTCCATGAGCACCACCTCTTCTTCAGAATGAAACTCTCCCCCAATAGTCATAATTCCCTGCTTCACATCCACCACCGCCTTTACGAAACTTCCAAACATATTGTTTGCCATCTGTCGCAGTTCATCCCTGCTTATCGGTTCATTTTTAATTATCTTAATTTCCATGCTCTTTTGGTTTCATTGTGGGGAATAAGATGACTTCACGCAGAGAGTGGGTGTTGGTGAGCAAAGCGACGAGCCGGTCAATGCCCATGCCAAAGCCGGCGGTCGGGGGCATGCCGTATTCCAAAGCTTCCACAAAATCTGTATCCATGCGCTGGGCATCTTGGAGTCCTTTGCGGAACAATCCTTCCTGCTGCTCAAAAGCCTTTCTCTGCACAATAGGATCATTCTGCTCGGAATATGCTTTCACGAGTTCCCATCCTCCTCCAGCTAACAATTGGAATGTTTCCGCTTTTTCTTGCTCGTCAGGTCTGTGCTTTGCCAACGGAAACATTTCTGAAGGATGGTGAATAACAAACATCGGCTCCCAAATTTTTGGCCTGCAATATTTTTTGTATATCTCGTCAATAACTTTCCCCTTGCTCCAGACATCTTCAACGGCTACGCCGAGTTTCTTTGCTTCTTTTGCCAACGCATCTTTGTTTAAAGATTCAATATCGAGCTTCGTATGGTTGTGAATGAGATCTCGGTATTCAATCCTTTGCCATGGTGCCTTAAAATCAATCGTCTTTCCTTCGTAGTCAATCTTTGTTTTTCTGAAAACTTGCTTGAGAACGTAAGCAAACATTCGTTCGGTCAGCTTCATCATATCTTTGTAATCAGCATACGCCCAATAAAATTCGAGCATTGTAAAATCTGGGTTATGCATCCTGTCTACTCCTTCGTTTCGGAATACTCGCCCAATCTCATACACCTTCTCAAATCCTCCCGCGATCAAACGCTTGAGCGGCAATTCCAGCGAGATGCGCAAATACATATCTGAATCAAAGGCATTCAAATGCGTTACAAAGGGCTTGGCGTCAGCGCCGCCGTAGATATGCTGTAAGACCGGCGTTTCCACTTCCAAAAATCCTTGGCTATCCAAAAAATTGCGGAGAGCGTCAATAATTTGAGCTCGCTTCTCAAATTTCTCACGAACTTCTTTATGGAAAATAAGGTCGAGATACCGTTTTCGAAATCTTTCTTCTTCGTCTTGTAATCCATGCCACTTTTCAGGCAAAGGCAAAAGAGATTTTGCTAAAATTTTATAAGAGGAAATCTCAAGCGTTTTTTCCCCCCTCTTTGTTTTAAATACTATTCCTCGCAATTGTGCAAAGTCTCCAATATCAAAAACTTGGAGGAAGTGATCGTACGCTTTCTCCCCTACTCTATCTTTCTTCAGATACGCCTGAATCATTCCACTTCCATCCTCAATATTCAAAAAAGTGGAACCGCCATGTCCCCGGATTGCCCGAATTCTCCCAACCAAAAAAATCTCTTTCTTTGATTTTGAGAGTTTGCCAAATTGAACTACGGCTTCTGCTGCCGTATGCGTCCTTTTCGTGTCTGCCGGATACGCCAACTCTCCGCCCGATTGAATTTTCTTGAGCTTTTCTATCCTCGTTTTTCGAATCTCGTCAATCGTCGCCATTACCATA
>CAYJRT010000063.1:0-3573 GCA_964372895.1 uncultured Candidatus Saccharibacteria bacterium | reverse complement strand
TGTTTCCCCTTCATTGCTCTTGCTATAAAACTCGAT
This sequence comes from uncultured Candidatus Saccharibacteria bacterium, assembly GCA_964372895.1. Lineage (GTDB taxonomy): Bacteria > Patescibacteriota > Minisyncoccia > Minisyncoccales > UBA10102 > CAYJRT01. The sequence goes on along the minus strand of CAYJRT010000063.1, from coordinate 3,537 downwards.
AGCCCTGGACCCTTATTCTATTCTCAAACGAGAGTCGGGAAAAATGGAAAACTCTTCCGGCTTATCAAATTCCGTTCCATGATAGCAAAAGCAGAAGAAAATGGCGCCGTATGGGCGCAAAAGCATGATCCGCGCGTTACTCAAGTAGGAAAAATCTTACGAAAAACTTTTCTCGACGAACTGCCTCAATACATAAATATTTTTAAGGGCGAGATGAGTTTTATTGGCCCGCGGCCCGAGCGTCCGGAATTCGTGGAAGAACTCGCGAAAGAAATTCCTTTTTACCACATTCGCCATATTATCAAACCAGGAATTACTGGCTGGGCACAAGTTAATGCGCCTTACGGCAACTCTACCCAAGGAGCGCTCGAAAAACTTCAGTATGATCTCTACTATATCAAAAACCGCTCCCTCCTTTTAGATATCAAAATCCTCCTCAAAACCATCAATATAATTTTCAAGGGTGGAACGCAGTAAACTTGGTGTTCAATGAATCCGCAAAGGATGAAGTTCGACGAAGCGTTGTTGATCATTAAAACATATGTGGAACTGATCAAAAAAACCTCTTCTTCCGAGAAGATTAAATCCTACCCCTAATTGTTCAGAGAAACCAATCTCTGTACGAAACCTCGAATCCGCTACCTCAACTTCAACTTTCACAACATACACTTTCAACAATCCTCCGTCTCCCGCAGTAAGATGAATTTGGCGGCCTGTCTTATAGGGAATACCTAGAATTTCTGCTCGGTCTGTATGGAAAATACTAAAACTAGCTCCTGAATCGATATATCCTTCCACGCTCACCCAATCTTCTTTTCCAAGAATACTAAGTGGGATGATAGGGGCAAAATCACTTGGCCCTAGTTGATAGTATGGAAAACGCATAGAGCCGTAAGGAGATCTTTTTTTTGCGGAACATAGTAGATACCTTCCACTTTTTTGTTAGGTCCAAGAATTTTCTTCGCTGATCGAAATACCTCCTTTGCATTTCTGCCAGAAGCTATTACTCTCTCTTTTGTCACTGCGATATATTGCCCTTGGTATTTCTTTGCTCTTTGGGTAAAAAGGATGTTTTTTATCATATATTTATTATAAGACTTGTTCTCTTCAGCGTCAACGTCATCTTCAAAGGAGAAACGCAGTAACTTCTCGGCTTTGACCCCTCCTGTGCTTTTTGCTATGATAAAAAAGATGAAAGAATACTTTTCCCTCAAGAAAGAAGAAAAAGGGGAAATCCTTGCAGGAGTCTATTCTAATCTCAAAAAGCAACCCGAGATTGTTTTTGCTTTTGCCCACGGATCGTTTCTTGTCGCGGAAGGAAACTTTCGCGATCTTGACGTAGCTCTATACCTCAAAAAGGCTCTATCTCCGCAGAGAAAATTTGCCTACGAACAGAAAGTCGCAGAATTGCTCGAGCAACATATTCCTTACCCCGTAGATGTACGAGTACTGAATAGGGCTCCCTTTTATTTCCTTAACAATGTGTTCCGTTTTGGGAAACTTCTTTTTTGCCATAATACTTCTTTGCTTACCACTCTTATGGAACAAACGAGCGTGCAGGCTATGGCGAATTATTATTTTTCAAAACAATCCCTGAAGGAATTAGTGTCTCGGTAATCATGAACATAGACGCCAAAAAAATCAAATTTCTCGTTAGCGAAATTCGGCAAAGCACCGAACAGATTCGGACATATGCTTCTGTCCCAGAAAAAGATTTTTGGAACGATAAACGAAATATCTTATCGGTGCAGCATCTTTTGTTACGCGCAATGGAAGCGAGCGCGAATATCTGCGCGCACGTGGCAGCCAAAAAACTTCAGAAAGGAGTGGAAAGTCCCGCCGAATGCTTTGAGCTACTGGGGCAGCAAAAACTCATAAGCGAAGAAGTGTCGCGATCATTGCAGAAAATGGCGAGGTTCAGAAATACACTCATTCATCGCTACTGGGACGTCGATGAAAAAAGAGTTTACCAATACGCCAAACACGACCTGAAAGATTTCGACGCGTTTCTCGAGGCAATTTCCCGCATTGCTGTAGAAGAGTCATAAATCCTCCTCAAAACCATCAACATCATCTTTAGGGGCGGCACGCAGTAAGCCTCTACAGGTACCAAACCGGCACAAAGAGGATATTCGTAGAATCTATCTTTCTCTTAGCCCAAAAATTACGCGTAAGCACAAGCGCCCTCGAAGGCCTGTGCTCGGAGATAAAACTTCTGAAGCTCCGAGAAATCTCCGGGGAACGAAGGGAAGAATATTTGACTTCTATCGGAATAGCCCCTCTTGGGGAATCCAAGATAAAATCAACTTCAGCCTTTGTTTGAGTTCTCCAATAGCGAATCGCGATCTCGTCAGATTTCCTCTGCAATTGACTCAATACATTGTTTTCAACCATTGCTCCTGCATCCGGCCGAGTAGCAAATCCTTGAAAGCTGCTTATGAGATGATTGCGAAGCCCTAAATCAATAAAATATATTTTCGGATTTTTTCTCAATTCCGTAATCTTGTTTGAATAATAGGGACGCAACAGACGAATGATAAATGTTTCTTCAAGCAAGGAAAGATAATGTTTAATCTCGCGGTAGTAACTTTTTGTGTCGGAAGCAAGGTTGTTGTAATTCAATAAAGAACCAATCTGAACGGAGAGTGCATTCAGAATCCGACGTATCAGAGAGGCATCGGTAATGTGCAGAAGTTCAATAATATCGCGGCTCACATAGGTATCGTAGATGTTTTTAAGAATTACTTTTTTCGTTTCCAAATCTTGTGTTTTTACGACTTCGGGATACCCTCCCCAAAGTATGTACTCTTCGAAACTCCGTTCAAAGTCTTTCCCAAAAATATCATGAGAAGGGGTGGACATGTCTTTGCCCTCATAGAGAAAAGCTTTAAGCATTTTGGAAATCTCATCGTATCTGTTTGACAATTCATTCGACGTCACCTCAAGAAATTCTCCAAACGTTAATTGCCAAAGCTCAAAAGAAAACACTCTTCCTACTAAAAACTTTGCCGTATGCCCAACAATCTCCAGAGATGAAGAGCCAGTAATCACAAACTTGATATTTGAAAAGGTATCGTACAACAGCTTTAAAACTTGACCGCCATTTTGAAGATAGTGAAATTCATCAATCAATATATAAAAACGCCTATCCTTCTGGCGCGCAATGAGGTTTCTTACGTAGAGCTTGGGATCTTGAGAAAACTTTTCAAGGAGATCTCGATCCTCAAAATTTAAGAACACTACTTGTTTACCGTCAACATCTTTTTGCGCGAAAAGCCAATCCTTGAGCATCATCAAAAGGGTGGTCTTGCCAGCCTGGCGCGGACCCTTAATGGCGTAAATCTCTTTTCTGTCGATCCATTTTTTCAGCTGTTCAATAACGTCTCGATGAAAATAATAGTTTTCTTGCATTTTATCAATATCAACAATGTTATTATTGACTATACGTCAATTTTAACAAACATATCCCTCCTGTCAATACCCTATTGCAAATCCTCCTCAAAACCATCAATATAATTTTCAAGGGTGGAACGCAAT
>CAYJRT010000062.1:0-3670 GCA_964372895.1 uncultured Candidatus Saccharibacteria bacterium | reverse complement strand
GCATAGGGGGGAATCATTGCGCACTTCTATGGTGATATGCAAGGAGGTTTAGGCTGCGGATGTAGCACCGCTTTTCCCGGCTTTCCTAAAGACGCTATTATACACAGACTGTGACAGCATGTTTTTCCTCACAAACTCTTCTATAACTACCTTCCCCTCGGATTTTCTGGCTGCCCATCCCAGTTGAGTGGCACCATGTCTCTTCACATCTTCTTCGAAGTATGTATCGAGTTTATTCCTCATTTCATTTCTAAAATTCATCTGAGCACTTTCGAGATTTTCTTCTTCAAGCATTTTATCCAACTTAAAAATATTTTTTATGTAGTTGTTCGCTTTTGTTGTGTGCTGGAATCCTCCTTGTGTTGTAATTTGAAAGATGCTTCGAAGCCCGCCAATGCCGATCAGATGTGCGTCTGATACATAGCCAAAAAAGTCGTCGTCTGCCTTGCTGGGATCGATTGTCGTGTCCGTACTTAGAATTTTTTTACGGTATTTGCTATAACGACTTGAGAAAATGCTTATTGCCTTACCGTTTATGTTAACGGTTTGCGCAGAGAGTACTTTTGCGACGTGGCGATCAAGATCTTCTTCTGGAATCGGCCCGCATTTTTCGCGTATTTCTTCTTCGATCAAGGCGATGGTGTTTGCAAGATTTCCCGCATGTTTAAACCGTTTGGGATCGTTTGTATTTTTCCATGCATCCAGCTCCTTCCTATCAAGTTTGAGAAACGTACTCGTCCACGCAGGATGGCTGATGCCCAGGTTTCCCATCTGATCGAAGATGTCGATGGACAGATACTTCATCGCATCGGGATTTGAGCGGATATGACGAAGAAGTACGGTTGCTACCCATGTGCCGCTCTCGCCAATCTTTCCTTTTCGCATTGCGATTTCCAGTGCAGCATAGGCAGCCCAGTAGTTGTGATTTTCAAGCTCTGTTTTTAGGAAGTCTATAATCGGAGGAATGGAATCTGCAGTTCCGATAACGTTGGTCGCCCGCTTTTTTTGTGCGTCCTGTCCGTCGGAATCTTTGGAGTGCATGCGGATGAGGTACTCGATGGCTGTTTCTGAGTTCCAACCCGTGGGAACTGGTACCTTTATGCCAAAGAGAGTCCTGTTTTTCTCACTGAGTTCATAGAGCCAGCCATGTTCTGCCATGTATTCCATGACGCCATTGAACTTGTTTGGATTTCGTGCAAACTTACGGAGAAGGAGTTTGGAAAGTTTAAATGTAGCACTGCTTTGCTCCAATTGCTTTTTCTCCTTTTCCTTTTCTTCATCGTTCTTCGCTTCGCGAGCGGTGGATAGTTCCGATTGAATTTCGTTGCCGAGCGGCAGAAATCTCAAGACCGAACCGATGTTGCTTGCCAGTGTTGCGGAAATTCGCTCTGAACGGTTTGTCCAAGCATTCTTCACTCCTTCGCCATACTTTTTAAATGCGCTAATGACATCATTGATCGAGGCAAGTCGAATGCCTGTAACCATACCGATGGCATTTCTCAATATATTTTGTCCTGCCTTAACACTACTGTGTGATTCAAGGTTTCTTGCAAATTCATTGATTGCAGACTCGTTTTCTTTGAGTTGCTCCTCGATGCCATCGAGGATGTCTTCTGCGCCCTTCAGAGGATAGGCAATGCCTTGTGCGTCCAGTGCGTTATGCACTGCATTTTTCTTTTCCCATCGGTGTTGCTTGTTCAGTGTCAGCCACACACTGGCCGGTATTTGCAGAGCAGGTTCCAATGAGACTTGCTTTTCACCGCGAGTGGTACTATTCAAATATTCATTGATCGCATCGCAGTAGCCTTCAGGTTCTAATATTCCTTTGTCCCACTCGCTCTGTTTAGACTGGAGCTTCGCAACAAGCAAAATACGAGCAGATATGCCTTCGTTCCACTGTCGGATATCAGTACTGGCTTTCTGAACTTCCGGATGATCTTTATGTTTTTCGAGAAATTTTTGTAGGAACGTGAGCCTTTCCCGAACAGCCTTGCATCGTTCCTCGACACTTTGTGATGTTTCCAAAACATTTGCAATGTGGTACCTCTCTCCCCCTGTATCCGGTGCCGATATATCATCGGAAGCTTCCGGTTCTTCTGTATTCAGGTCTGTAATGTCTTCGTTGATAGCCGCAACCCTCCTCTCGCCCCAAGGGCGGAAGAGCTTTTTTGCAAAGTGCCGGTGCCAGCGGTATGCCAGCATCTATAGTTTACAGATGCGAATAAAAGTGTCAAGTATCCTTTCCTTTCCGTCTTTCCGTTCAGGAATCAACGGTTGCAGCACATCGTGAAGGAGGTACGGGTCAGTGTCTCCCGTTTGCATTTTTACGAGCCTGCCGTTTCGTTTTTCGATGTGGAGTTCCGCGTAGGTGGGGAAGCGGAGGATCCAGTATCCGTTGCAATCTTTCCATTCGGTCACATCGTTCTCGATGGCAAATCCACGTTTCCAGATGCTGATGCGTTTTGCACCGGGTGCGGTTTCGTGTTCGCGGTAGTAGAGAAATCCGAGGATGATGATGACTGCGGTAAAGCTCCACGCGCGCGTCCACAGGCTGTAGCCGATGCAAAAGAGTACGAATGCTCCGGCGACGCAGTACCAAAGTTTTCCTCGCGTTTGATGCGCGTGGAGCGGCGCGCTCCATGCGAGAATGGGTGTCTCCGATGGGGACGCGTGTGTTTGCATGTGAATGTTGGTGTATTCATGTAATTATAGCGTAAAAGTGCCGTTTACGGTACGGCAGAGAGGTTGCGGAAATTTATAGATATAGTCTGGTGATCTATGGAATATTTTGGCTCCAGTAAGCATAGATTCGTAACTTCAGCGAAAGCGACTGTTTCGCTTGCCAGCGTGGCATGGAGTGAAGGAAGTTAGAACTGAACTTGTAGCATTGTGATACTGCAGTTACCATTATGGATTTTCATTTGTCTCTCAGCGTGGCCGATATCCGATTCATTGAAGATGCACGAGTACGGTTACCGCTAATGGCCATTTTGCCCGATTGGATTCTTAAGCAACTTGATACGGAGGAACTGGCACTACCGGACGTTGCAGTGGAAGAAGTGCGACAAGAACTGGAGAATCGACTGCGACACTACATCATGACTTATAAGCGCGATGTCTTTAAGACCGAACTTCCTCCATCAGCGCACCTCTGTAATTGGATCAAGGGGGCGGAACTCGACGACCGGCAACGCGGAGATCTCGCGGAAGCTGAATATAAAGTAAGTGATCAAAACGTGAGCTTCGTTGCTTACCAGAAACCGCTTGAGATCGTCCCGCCAAGTAGCAATCCGTTGCGCATCGAATATCTTGAGTATCAACACAAGTTGCAAAAGAAAGGGGGTGTTAAAACTACCCGGTAAGATTTCTTGGTTCAAACCTCTGGTGTGGTGTAGAAATTCCAAAATCTCCTCTTTGGCTTCAGAAAAAGGAGAAATTGATGTGGCCTGCCAACCGTAGTCAGGAGGTGATACCCGAAGAAGTCCACCTTCGCTCCGCTACGCGGAGACTATGGTGGACAACCTCCTGCAGAGGTTGGTGGGCAATACAAGATTCGAACTTGTGACCTCCACAATGTCAATGTGGCGCTCTAACCAGCTGAGCTAATTGCCCGGTGATGTGAATGATATCCAGCTTTGTGAGAGAGAAACGAGGGTGCGAAGCTGGAAGC
>CAYJRT010000061.1:0-3704 GCA_964372895.1 uncultured Candidatus Saccharibacteria bacterium | reverse complement strand
ACAATGCAAAAGCAATTAAAAATATTTCTTGGAAAGATTATCGAAAACTCATTCCAACAAAGTGGGCGCCTCGGCTTTCCTCACCCTTTGATCCTATAGCCAGTCGCCTTGCAGAAAGACTAGGGCTTCGCGTGAAGATTTTGAAAGGAGAAGACCTTGCAAATTTTAAGAAAGCCATTGAGAACAAACCTTTTGAGGGCACCACGATATATTGATTTCAATGATGCGTAGCATAAATGCTACGATCGTAGTATTTATGCTACGCATTGAATAGAGATTCTATGAAACCGCCAATGATTTCAGCTTTGCGTCGAGGCAATGATTACATCTTTTCGGTGAGCGAGTTTTTGGATATTTTGAACACGATTTTGACGTCAGAGTTCTTGTATGTGCAAGGCGAGATTGGCGATTTGAGGCAATATCAGAAATTCATCAAGTTTACGTTGAAGGATCAAAAGGATGGCAGCGTGCTCATTTGCTCTGTGTGGAAATGGGATTATGAGCAGATTGGTGTGGCCATAGCAGAAGGAATGGAGGTGAAAGTCGGCGGATACCCTGAAATTTACAAGCCCTGGGGACAGTTGAGTTTTCGCACAAGAACCATTGAGCCCGTAGGCGAGGGCGCATTGAAAAAGGCTTATGAGTTGCTCAAGAAAAAATTAGAAGCAGAGGGGCTCTTTGCGAGGAAACGCGAGTTGCCAAAATTCATTGAGCGCATTGGAGTCATAAGTTCAAAAAGCGGAGTGGTGATTCACGATTTCTTAAATAATCTTCGGCCTCTTGGATTCAAAGTGTGCTTTTATGACGCGAGGATGGAAGGGCAAGAGGCAGTAGCAAGCGTGGTAAAGGGAATCAAGCGGCTTGATGCTCATCTGCCCAATCTTGATGTATTGGTACTGATCCGCGGGGGCGGCAGCCTCGAGAGCTTGCAAGCGTTTGATAATGAATTAGTTGCCAGAGCCGTGTTTGGTTCAAAAATTCCATTGCTTTGTGGAATTGGGCACCACGTGGACGTTCCCATCGCGTGTTTAGTTGCTGATGTTTCTGTATCAACGCCGTCTATGGCAGCGATGAGCGTGAACCAATCGTGGGATTCGCTCACAAGTGGATTGCCAATCCTAGAAAATAACTTGCTTGGCAGCTACGAAGAAGTGCTTCAAGAGACAAAGGGGCGCTCGTCTTTGCTTGCGGAACGGATGGTCTCAAAGTTAGATCAGGTTTTCCATGCCTTCCAGACTTTTGCGGCAAAGATTGCCTATATGGTAGATGATCTTCGACGCAGAACTATTGTGCTTGGCGAACGCACGTACATGTTCCAGGAAAAAATGATACAAGCATTTGAATTTGCGCTGCAGGCAAAGTTTGAACTGCTCAAAAGCAGAGAAGGATTTCTCTCGCTCGTGAGCCCCGAGCGCAATCTGAAACTTGGCTACAGCATCGTTTTTGATAGATATAAAAAGGTGGTAAAACACATTGCTCAAATTCATCTCGGCGATACTGTAGCAGCCAAGCTCCAAGGAGGGGAATTTGATTCTCGCATTGAACGTATTAGTATGGATAAATGAACGCCATGACCCAAGGAAACAAAAACAAGATTTCAGAATCATTGGGAAAATTAGAAGAGATTGTCGCCTGGTTTGAGAAACAAAAAGAGGTGGATGTGGAGGAGGGATTGGAGAAAGTAAAAGCAGGCGCAGAATTGATCAAAGAGTTAAAACAGCGCCTGCAGAAAGTGGAGAATGAGTTTCACGAGATCAAACAAGGACTTCAAGAAGAAAGCAAGTTTGGCAATGAAGTTAATGAAGAAACGCAACTATGAGCTTGTCTGTTGGCATTGTTGGTCTGCCCAATGTGGGGAAATCCTCGCTGTTTCAGGCGCTGACCAAAAAGAAGGTTGATATTTCCAATTATCCTTTCTGCACCATTGATCCTAACATTGGAATTGTGAAGGTGCCTGATGAGAGGTTAGAGCAGTTAGCAAAATTATCGAACTCTGCAAAAGTTATTCCTACCATTGTGGAGTTCGTCGACATTGCGGGGCTTGTAAAGGGCGCTCACGAAGGCGAAGGATTGGGCAATAAATTTCTCTCACACATTCGCGAGGTGGACGCTATTGTGCAAGTAGTGCGCGATTTTCGCGATCCTGAAATTGTCCATGTCAGCCAGAACGTAGATCCGATTCGAGACATTGATATTGTCAATACAGAATTAGCACTTAAAGATTTAGAAACAATAAATCATCGCTTGCATACCATTGAAGGAGACGCTCGGGGTGGCGATAAAGACGCCGTTCTAGAGAAGGAGGCTCTTGAAAGTTTGCAAAGCGCTTTGGGTAAGGAGATAGCAATTTCTCACTATCTCAAAGGAAATCCAAAGGCAGAAGCAATAATACGCCACCTCCAACTGCTGGCCGCAAAGTCCATGATTTATCTCATAAACGCGGATAAAGAAACAATAAACCCCGAGCTCAAAAAGAAGATTCAAAATTTCGGAGCTTCCTATGTGGTAATGAATGTAAAGGAGGAGCTTGACGCAGCAGGGCTTTCGCTCGAGGAATTAAAAGAGTTGGGACTCCCGGATCCAAAACTACCAGAATTGATCAAGAAGGCTTATGAAGCTTTAGATTTAATCACCTTTTTTACCACTCGTCCTGATGAGACGAGGGCCTGGACAATTCGGCGCGGAACAAAGGCGCCCCAAGCCGGAGGCGTTATCCATAGCGATTTTGAGAAAAAATTTATCAAGGCATTGGTTATTTCTTGGAAAAAGCTCATTGAAGCAGGCGGAGTTGGAGAAGCTGTTGCCAAGGGTTGGCTTCGCGCGGAAGGCAAAGACTATGTTGTCCAAGACGGCGATGTGATTGAAATCAAACATGGTGCCTAGCACTTTTTGATTTAGTTCTTTGAATGGAAGGGAGTAAAATGAGACGAGCAGTGGTAAGTGGTAATGGTAATTACCTGGAACGGCCTGGTGTTAATTGGGCAGCAGGAAGAGACGAATTCTAAACGACGCGCTGGGTTATGGGGATTTCTTGCAGAGACGTTGGAAAATGGAGAAACTGATGAGAAGGCTATTCACCGGGGGGCGTGTGAAGAAGCTGGTATTCGAGTAACCGTAGGTAAGTGCCTCGGCCAAACCTTTACTCCCACGCCCACAACTGTCTTATGGTATGCTTGCAAAGCAGTGAACCCAACCTTATTCAGAGCAGGAGGAGACCTTAAAGAAGTTTGTTGGCAAAGGGCCGATAGAGTTCTCGCGAGAATAATCGCCAGCGAGCCTGGCTTTCAAGATATCCCTGACGCAGTAATCGAATTTCTCAAAGATTGCATGGCGCATGACAGGGGAGAAAGATGAATTCCAAAGTGCGGAGCCTTGCTCCGCTTTTCTTTTCTGAAAATTTCGATAATGTGGAGATATGGCATTTTTTCGAATTCTTAAAAAAAGCAAAAAATCAAGAGCGAGGCTGGGGGTTATTCATACGAAACACGGAGATATTCAAACTCCTGCTTTTGTGCCGGTTGCAACCAAAGGAACGCTCAAAACCATTCCGCCGCGCGACCTCAAAGAAATTGGGGCGCAAGCGGCGTTCGTGAATACGTTTCATTTAACTGTGCATCCGGGAGTTGATGTTATTAAAAAATTTGGAGGGATTCATAAATATTCAGGATTAAGCATTCCTTTAATGTCAGATTCTGCAGGGTTTC
>CAYJRT010000060.1:0-3771 GCA_964372895.1 uncultured Candidatus Saccharibacteria bacterium | reverse complement strand
CAACCTTTCAGATTGTAGTTCCCTTACCTGTCGCGCCGCCTCCTCCGCCAACTCCCACGCCTCCTGTACAAACGCCTCCATCTTCCCCGGTCTCCTTGCTTACTATTTCTGATATTCGAGCCGAAAAAGTTTCTGAAGAACGTGTGCGCATTTCGTGGAAAACAAATCAAGCAACGCGAGGATCGGTGAATTATGGCCCAAGTTCGCAAGAAGCGTATCCATTTTCTTTTCTTTCAGGACTACTCGAAACAGAACATTCTTTCGTGCTTTCAGATATAAAGCTTTCAGAGAATTATTCTTTGGAGATCATTGGAGTAGACGAGCAAGGGAATCAGGTAAAGGCAGAAAGTCTCATATTGGCAGATTTACTGCAAGAAGAACGCGCGCTTCCACCTCCTCAATCCTCAAATGGCGAAGATGAAGGCGGAGGATTTGAAATTCGCTCGCCCATGCTCCTTATTTTTGTAGGTCTTCCTCTGTTTGTGCTTCTTCTGGCTTCTTTCCTTATATTTTTACGCATGAGATCAAGACCTTGACCCCGTTCGAAATTAAGCTTGCAAAGGAAGGATTATTTGCGTATGAAATAGAGGATATTCCAAGGGTATTTCGAACGGGGTTGACCTTTTTACGGAGATAGGATATACTATGGGAGACGTTATTTTTTGTATTTTCCATTGATTCCCTCGCTTTATTTATATAATACATTACTTTGAGGGCACCCTTTGGCTGCAAAGGGGCAATTTTGTTGTGCGCATGGCTTTTTCTTCCACTCTTTCAATAAAAAATTTTGGGAAATCACAAGTGCACTTGGAGCTGCCGTATTTGTTGGGCTTTCAGCAGGAAAGTTGGGATGTTTTTTGGCGGCATCACCTCAAAGAATTGCTTTCTGAAGTTTCTCCTATTCGTGATTATACCAAAAAAGAGTTCGAGCTCTGGTTTTTGGATTACAAGCTTGGGGAGCCGAACTATCCCACGGAGCTCACCGCCAAGAAAAATGACGATTCTTTTCAAGCTTCTTTGAGGGCTCGCGTTCGTTTGGTAAATCTCAAGACGAAAGAAGTAAAAGAACAAGAGGTTTTCCTTTGTGACTTTCCGTTAATGACCGAACGAGGGACTTTTGTGTTAAATGGCGTGGAACGAGTGGCGATTTCCCAACTCATTCGTTCTCCGGGAGCATTTTTCACTGCGCAGATGGGACAAGGGAGGGAGCAGTTTGGAGCAAAAATTATTCCAAACCGAGGCGCATGGCTGGAGTTCGAAACAGAAAATTCGGGGTTTATTGGTGTGCGCATCGATCGGAAAAGAAAAGCCGCAGCAAGTACGCTCCTGCGGGCATTTGGCGTTCAGACAGACGAGGAAATTAAAAAACTGTTTGAAGATGTAGATACGGGGGAGGTGAGATATATAGAAGAAACATTGAAGAAAGACGTAAGCAAAAATCAGGGAGAGGCATTGGTTGAGATTTACCGAAGGCTTCGTCCCGGAGACTACGTAACCGCAGACACCGCAAAAGAACTTATTTGGAATATGTTCTTTAACTTTGAAAGATATGATTTGTCTCGCGTGGGTCGATGGAAAACATTGCAACGCTTGCCAGGCTTAAAAGTCAAGAGTCAAAAGCCAAAAGTCAATCCGCCAGCTGGCGGACAAAACTCAAGACTTGGAAACGACGAAGTTACGATTGAGGACAGGGTGCTCAAGTTGGAAGATGTGGTGGAAGTTTTGCGAGAGATCATCCGACTCAACAATACGCCGGGAGCTGAACCTGACCAAATTGACCACTTGGGAAACAGGCGGGTGCGAACGTTCGTGGAATTTTTGCAAAACCGCATGCGCGTGGGCTTTATGCGCATGGAGCGCATTGTGAAGGATCGTATGTCTACTTTAGACCCTTCCACTATTACGCCAGCTCAATTGATTAACCCAAGGCCTGTTATGGCAGTGGTAAAAGAATTCTTTACGTCCTCGCAAATTACGCAGTTTATGGACAATGAGAACCCTTTGGCAGAGTTGGAGCACAAGCGCCGAGTCTCTGCAACGGGTCCTGGCGGCTTAACCAGAGAGCGTGCGGGTTTTGAGGTGCGAGATGTGCAGCCAAGTCACTATGGGAGAATCTGCCCCATTCAAACTCCAGAAGGGCCTAATATTGGGCTTGTGGGGCACTTGGCAAGTTATGCCAAAATCAATGAATATGGATTTTTGGAAACCCCATACTTTAAAGTAGAAAAAGCAAAGGTGACCAAAGAATTACAGTATCTTGGCGCCTATGAAGAAGAGCAACACATTATTGCTCATGCAGGAGTTGAGATAGACAAAAATGGTACTATTGTTCCAGAAAAAGTGGAGGTACGAATTAAAGGAGAGCCAGGAGTGGCAGCGAGAGATAAAGTTGATTTTATTGATGTTTCGCCGCAGCAGTTTATTTCCACTGCCACTGCTTTGATTCCCTTTTTGAGAAATGATGATGCAAACCGGGCATTGATGGGTTCGAATATGCAGCGCCAGGCAGTGCCTTTGGTAAAGCCTCAAGCTCCGCTGGTCGGCACTGGCTACGAGGTGAGAGTAGCGAAAGATTCTGGGTTGGCTGTTGTTGCGGTGGAAGATGGAATAGTAACCGAGGTTGACGCGCGTCATATTACGATAAAAGCTCCCGCCTCCGCTCAAGCTACGGCGGGCAAGCAAAACTCAAAAACGTATGAGCTGAAAAATTTCGTGCGGACCAACCAATACACATGCTTTCATCAAAAGCCTATCGTTGCAAAAGGAGAGAAGGTGAAAGCAGGGCAGATGATTGCAGATGGAGGAGCGATTGACCACGGAAGACTTGCCTTGGGCGCGAATTTGCTTTGTGCCTTTATGTCTTGGCGAGGCGGAAACTACGAAGACGCTATTATTATTTCAGAACGGGTGGCGCGGGAGGATGTGTACACTTCGGTGCATTTGGAAGATTTCATTTGCGATGTGCGAGAAACCAAATTGGGTCCTGAAGTAACCACCGGCGATATTCCAAACGTGGGAGAAGAAAAACTTAAAGATTTGGATGAGGAAGGAATTGTGCGCTTGGGAGCAGAAGTTGGCCCAAATGACATTTTGGTAGGAAAAATATCGCCCAAGGGTGAAGCCGATCTTACGGCAGAAGAACGCCTGCTCCGCGCTATTTTTGGCGAAAAAGCGCGCGACGTAAAAGACACCTCTTTGCTTATGCCTCACGGAAAGCGCGGCCGCGTGGTGAATATAAGAGTTTTTTCAAGAGAAGAAGGGCATAGATTGGAGCCCGGCGTTATGAAGCGAATTCATGTGGAGGTGGCGGAGTTGCGGAAAATTCAGCGAGGCGATAAGCTTGCCGGGCGCCATGGGAACAAAGGTGTGATTTCCATAGTGCTTCCGGAAGCCGATATGCCTCACATGGAAGACGGCACGCCAGTGGATGTTATTTTGAATCCTTTGGGAGTTGCTTCGCGCATGAATATCGGGCAGATTTTGGAAACGCACCTGGGGTGGGCAGCGCACGAATTAGGATACATGGCAGTCACTCCTGGTTTGGCAGGAGCGAGTGAGCAAGATATTCAAGCAGAGTTGGAAAAAGCAGGTCTTCCCAAAGACGGAAAAGTAACTCTCTACGATGGAAGAGATGGAACTCCCTTTGTCCACAAAATCACGGTGGGATATATCTATATGATGAAACTTATTCACATGGTGGAAGATAAAATTCATATGCGTTCCATCGGCCCTTATTCTTTGATCACCCAGCAACCTTTGGGCGGGAAAGCG
>CAYJRT010000059.1:0-3814 GCA_964372895.1 uncultured Candidatus Saccharibacteria bacterium | reverse complement strand
TGCCCTGTTTGGCTTTTTTGTTGGCATACTTGCAGTGAGCGTGTCGAACCTATTACTTTACTGCTTTCCAATCGCCGTTTTTGAATACGCAAAGCACCTTTCCCAGTAAGCGCATTTCTTCCGTAAACGGAATAACATTATATGCGGGATTTTCTGGCTTGAGATAGACGAATGGCGGGGTATCATCTGATACGAACCGTTTGATTGTTGCTTTTTCTTGAATTTGGGCATGCACCACATCTCCTGAAGAGAATTCTTTTCTTTGTTCAACCAGCACAACATCTTCATTGTCTATTCCGGCGTTGATCATCGAATCTCCAGAGATTTTTAGCATGTATACTTCTCCTTTCAGTCTTGCGAGTCCCTCTTGGCTTGGCAGTGTTTCCCATTCTCCAGAAATCTCGATTGCCTCAATGGGAGAACCTGCGCTTGTTAATCCCAAAAATGCAACGAGCGGTGGTTTTCCTAAAACCTCATATGCCAGAGGAAGAATAGCTAAACTTCGCGCGCCTTCGCCTCGTCTCACAAATCCATTGCTCTTCAACTTCTCTAATAAATCAATCACAGACTGGTTTGAAGTAACAACAAGAGATTCACGCATTTCCTCGAATGTCGGAGGATAACCACTGTTTTTAATATAGCTGTAGATAATTTCCAAAAGCTCTTTTTGCCGTTTGGTGATTTTTTTTGTTTTTTGAGGCATATTAAATTATAATACCCGACTAAATAGTCTGGTGTCAATATAGAAAACTGTGGAAAAATGCTAAAACCGCCTTGCGGCGGCTTTATGTTACTTTCACTCGCAAAAAATCATTTTCTACATCGGCGAGGCTAATTGGAAGTAGTTGTTGTCGGGGTCGGCGAAAGTGGCGAGGGTCATTTTCTGCGATTCGTCGGGATGATAAGGCGGTGCGATAACTTTAGCTCCCAGTTCTTTGATGCGATCAAATTCTCCTTGAACATCCTCTGTTTCCAGATTGAAAATAATTCTTTCGGGATTCTGACTAGTTCCATGCACTTTACTGTGGGGTCCGATGATCAGCATTCCAGCTCCCGCTCGAAATCCCGCGAACTCTCCCCCGCTCCATTCAGGCTCTGTCTGCAATACCTTTTTGTAAAACTCCACAAGATTCTTTGGATTTTCCGAGAACACCAAAAGTGAGTTAAGATTAAGCATAAGTATTATTCATCTACGATTAATACGACCTTTCTCCAAAAATATGCATTTGAGTTAAAGTTTGAACTCTTCGCGATCGCTGGGGAGATCGAATCTGGCTTTTGTTTTGTTTAGTCGGCGATCAATTGCGATAAAGATTCTCTCCACGTCTTCTTTGGCATATTCATATCTGCTTCGGTCTGCGCAATTGCCAAGAATCTTCAAGCGCTTTATCACCTGATTTGTTCTTGACTGCGCAAGCCGACGGAAGCGATCCCGCTTTGTTTCATTTTTTGTTGTTCGTTGTTTCATATATAAATGAATCTTATGGATTATGTTGTTATCTCAATGCTATCATATCTTCCTCGATTTTTCCACGTTGGAAATGTCGGCGCTACGGATAGCATACTTCTATCTTGCTCGTGGGTTTCTATTTTGATGGCTCTAAGGTTACGGGTGGAAGGTATAAACCTCGGAATTCGCGGGTCCACCACTCCCCTGTTTTGGCTTTGGTTTTGGAGTCGCTGAAGCGATAATCATAGAGCACGGCGCGGATATATTTGGGCGGTGCATCAAGAAATGGATTTGTCTTCAGAAGTTTTTGTACTGGCGGCGATCCTTCCAAGAGTCTTATCGCAAAATTCACAAACCACGGATTTTCTTGATAGGTGCCCAGCGCGGCGAACCACATCTGCCAGTCCAACCGTGGTTGATGGGGTTGCACCCATAAGGGAGCTCGCTTCAGATCTCCAGGTTTGTATTTGAATCCGTAGGCAAACCATGTTTTTTGATCGTTTGATCCCTCGATAACGATTTCAGGCCGCGAGGTAGTCATCACCGCAAAAAGTCCATAGGGATTTGCAATATGAAATGCTGCTGTTTTTTGCATGAGAAATCGCGCGGGCGTGGGTAGTCTATGGGTAAAGGCGCCGACAATATGGAAAATGCTGATCAAAGCGATCAAAAGCGCGATTGCCAAAACAATCCACTGAAAAGGTCCCTCAATTCCCTTTGCGACAAACGATTGGGCAGCGATTTTCTCGATGAAATTGGAGGAAATAAAATTGCTCCAGAATTGATCATCGAAAAGAAATAGGCACAATGCAATGGTAAGAATGTTGAAAAAGGTGTAGTTTCCTGTCAGAAAAATGAGCAACTCTAAAAAGGCTATTCCAAACCCAGCAGCAAAACGCAGATGGCGAAGGGTGAAGATAAAAAAGGGCGCAGTAAGCTGAATAGCAAACATCGCGAGTACCGAAAACTTCTGAAACCATAGCGGGAGTTTATCTGCGTACCAAGCCAATGCCGTGGGCAGGGGTTGGGTCGCATAGTGGTAGGTAAGCGCTGTTAAATTTCGCCACGTGGGATCTCCGCTCAAGAGTTTTACAGCGCCTGACAAAAAGATCAACTTGAAGAGCAAAAGCCAAAATAGCCATATTCCAATTCCAGGAGAAAGGCTATACACAAGCCCAAGAAATTCCACTTCCACCAATAGAATGTCCCACTGAAAAGACATGAACACCTGCCCCGCACTGACCAAAGAGAGATACAGAACTACCGCAAGCACCAATGCTCCGCGAGGCGCTATGCCAAAAATCAAAAGAAGAGAAGCTACGGCTCCCAACACCCATACGAACTTCAAGAACCAATCACTGGAGTTGAACCAAAAGATACTGGGAACGAACCAAAAAGCCTTGGAGCCAAAATGATTGCGCAGGGCTTGAAGATAGTTGTTCAAAGGCAAAATGCCTTGAGAGCCAATGAGCCCTTCAATCTGAAGCCCAAATGAGACAAAGGCAATAAGATACACGACCCCCAAAATCTTAAAGAACAACCAACTTGAGAAAAAGTAGGTTGCGGGCTGAATGGAGGAACCGTAGAGAAACAGCGTAACAGGGTAGAAAGCAAAGCGGCGGTCTGCAATAAAGCGGTAAAAGAATTCAGCAATAGACGCGAAGGCGGGGAGCCGTTGATAGAGTCGCCAGAGCCATTGCCGGCTTGGCGCAAAACTCAAGGTATGGAATACGGCTGCAGCGCCAGAGAAAACTTTCCCGTCAGGCAGAATGAGCTGAACTGCTCGTTGGAAACTCTCCAGTGGAATTTCTGGGAAATTTTTTGCGACTCTCTGAAAGGGAGCATACCCCATCCTGTCTTTGGTGAGTCGCCGCCAGTAATCAATCCATAATCTGCAAAATGCGCAGTCGCCATCGTATACGAGCAAGGGTTTGCTTCGATCAAGTTCTCTATTGTCTTTCCATTCTTTTTGCAAACCAGGCGGGCAGATGTTTTTGATCATAGTGTCATTCCATTTCTCGCTTATAATCCTTTGGTTTATCATACAGTTTTTATTCTCCTCGCCTTATCCCTGCGCCAAGACCGCAGGGTATCTTGAGCGGAATTCTTCCGTAGCCGAATACCCCGCGGTCTCGCTCGCCTCGCTGAAGCGAGAGCGAAGCGGGGCGCGGAGAGCTTCATAAGAGTTTTGCATTATGACCAATAGTTAAAGAGCGGCGAAGGCCACTCGCAATAACTCTGCATAACTCCCCATGAGAAGGTCGCTGTAAAATCCGGCTTCTGTAAGGCCGGATTTCTGCAAGAACTATTCAAGCATTTGGCGCAACGTAGGGAGGATGCGATCTGCCATGAGAGCATAGCCTT
>CAYJRT010000058.1:0-3840 GCA_964372895.1 uncultured Candidatus Saccharibacteria bacterium | reverse complement strand
TTTCTCCGTGGAGTATTTATACAACAAAGCTCGAACTCATTTTATCAAAAATTCATGAAAAAATCCAATCGCTCCGCCCCGTCGCCGTGCCGTCGCAAGCGGCTCCGCGCGATTACGCGCGGGCGGCGGCACACAATGCGAACGAGGCAAAGCAAAACTATTTTTGCGGGAGGAAAAGGATTTTGCTTTGCCTCGGCTCTTTTTCCAAAACGGCGGGGATTTTGTTTCCGCCGCGCAGGAGGGTACGGGAGGAATGCGCGGCGGATTTTTTGGTGGGCTTGACGACAACATGGATTCAATAGCTTTTTTCTGATAAAATGAATTTATGGAATTCAAAAATGATAAATATAGGAAGTCTCGAGGCGGGCATTCACACTTTTTGGATATCCGCTGTCGCAAATGTGACAAACATATCTGTGCTTATCAAAAAGATGGTCCAGGAAATTTGCGCAGAATGTATGTTGATCGTATCAACAAGCCAACAGCATCAATTCTCAAGAAAGAGCTTATTTGTCCCAATGGTCATGTGCTCGCGGTGAAGATGCTTTATGCAAAAGAAAAAAGACCTGCGTTCCGTCTTTTTGTAGATGCCGTTATTAAGAAAATAATCAAGAAATAATATGAGAAAAATCATACTTGCTTCAACTTCGCCGAGAAGAAAAGAACTTTTAGAAAAAACAGGGTTGCCATTTGAGATTGTCGCGAGCAACTACGAAGAAGACATGACACTTGCGCTTCCACCGCACGAGCTTGCTAAACATCTTTCGAAAGGTAAGGCCGATGCAGTGGCGCAAGACTACAAGGATGCAATTATTATCGCCGCCGACACATTTATAGTTTTTGGAGAGAAGATTTTAGGCAAACCGCATACACCCAAAAAAGCAAAAGAGACGCTTGTCATGTTAAGCGATAGCACACATTCAATTGTCACCGGGTTCACTATCATTGATACCCAAACCGGCAAAAACATATCACGTACAACCGAAACAAAAGTTCACTTTAGAAAACTAACTACTGAAGAAATTGATGCTTATGTCGCGACAGGTGAACCGCTTGATAAGGCTGGAGCATACGGTATTCAAGGTTTGGGAAGCGAGCTGGTTGATAAAATAGAAGGTAGTTTTTCCAATGTCGTGGAATTGCCTGTGGAGGAGGTTATGGTCGTGTTGAAAGATTTTGGGATTGAGATTAAATAGCCTTGATGATCTCAAAATGGATGTGGACAATTTTTAAGACAGACATAGTAAAATTTTATGATAAATATCATAATCACAGGACTCCCAAAAAGTGGAAAGTCTACTCTATTAGATAAAATATTTAAACCATATACTAATAAGATAGGTTTTATAACAAAAGAAATTCGCAATGAACATAGTAGAGTTGGATTTAATATAGTCACACATCAAGGTGTCGAAATCAGGCTCGCTCACACTCAATTGAAAACATCCCACAACGTTGGAAAATTTTTTGTAGACATTAGCGCGCTTCAAGACGCTGTTACGCGCGTATCTATTTTTTCTCACGAAGATATTTTATACCTCGATGAGATAGGACAGATGCAACTTTTTTCAGATGATTTCAAAAAACTAGTGAAAAAATATCTTGATTCTGAAAATATTGTCGTAGCAACGATCACCTCAGTGTACGAAGATGAGTTTACTCAATCTATACGAGCAAGAGATGATGTGCATATTGTTGAGATTTCAGAACAGAATCACGAAGACAAAACACAATTCGTTCAAAAGTTAATGCAAAAAGCTGTGAAGGCGAAAAAATATATATCAGGTCCAGAAAGATTTAGGCGTTCAGGTAACACTGTAACGATGAGCTCAGAACATGGAACACGATCTCTAATCAAAACACAAAATAGCTGGACATGTGATTGTGATTTTTTTGCTCAACATACTATTTGTAGTCATGCTATTGCCACGCAAGCAATTTTTAAGGAATAACCAGAATATAAAAGAGAAGCCCGATGATTGACAATGTCAATCATCGACCTGTTTAGGTCTTCGGTTTTCCGACTACCTCTAGAATGAAGCGGACGCTCTCCTCGACACTTCGTATGTCGGTTTCGAGCAGTATCGCCCCACTTGGAACAACGAACGGATTACTGGATCGTTCAGCATCGCGTTGATCTCGTTCCCGAATTCCACGCAACACTTCTTCGAAGGAGACACTTTCGCCAAGTCGTAGGAAATCCAAATGTCGCCTACGAGCTCGCTCTTCCAAACTTGCGGTAACAAAGAATTTGTAATCCGCGTCTGGAAGAATGGTGGTTCCGGCATTTCTGCCATCGCACACGACTTTTGTGAATCTTGCCAGCACGGCGTTGGCGATGTCTGTCAATTCCGCTTGCGCGGATGGAAGTGCCGACAAAACAGAAGTTTTACTGGCAATTTCCTGGCTTAATAGAAGATTGGTAACATCCTCTTCCTGCCAGTTAATCAAGGTTCGTCCTTCTGTCCAGACGTACACTACCGATCCACTTCGTAGAAGTTGCAGGAGCTCTACAAGGTTTTCCGTACGCCTTGTTTCGAGTGCGAATGCGCCGAGGCGGAAGATGAGACCGAGATCAACATAGCCGACCCCGGTCTCTGCCGCCAATTTGCGAGCGATCGTTCCCTTACCAGAAGCGGCAGGACCACAGATTGCAATTTTCATCGTCAGTCCTCCTTTTTTGAGACAAGACCCTTGTGTCCGAGGTACAACTGCTTTGATTCAAGGTGGCGAAGGGTGTGATGAGATGGTGGAATGACCACCGGCATCAACGTCACCGCTCGATACCCGTTTTCCTCAAACACGTTGAGCTTGTAGGGATTGTTGCTCATCAGGCTGATGTCATGCTTCTGCGAAATCCTGAGAAAACGCAGAATTGCGACAACGCCTGCGTAAGTCCGCTTGTCGATTCGTCTCGCGTCCGTCAAAACAGACGCAGCTTCCACGGTTGTTAGACGCAGTTGCTCCTGAAGCGACAAGGTTGCCAACTTGAAGTGGTTACCCATTCCTCGGCCGTCTTGGTGCGGAATGTTGATCACGAGCCCTTCGCCGTGCTCGGCAATCTTCTGCATGCTGAACAACAGTTGATCCCTGCAATCACAGGTGATGTCGCCAAACTTCTGGCCGCTTTCGCAACCAGAATCAATTCGCAGAAGAATCTTGTCTGGGTTACCGAACTCCGGTGATAAATCTGCCGCCAACTTTCCTCCTACGACGACAGAATACTTCTTCCAACGATCGTTGACGAAGAAGTCGAATTGCCAGAACAAGCCGAAAGGAGTGTTCAGGCTACCGACACCTTGCCGAATGACCTTGTACTGACGCTCCGTGCCGTTCTCCTTTATGGAGAACTGCTTATGTACCGGCTTCATACCTTTTCTGATGTTGGCAATTACTTGCTTCACATCGTCAAGGCTGATGCGGTTGCGGAGCGCGATTTCTTCCAAGTCAACTGTCGGGATTTTCATCCGCAACCTCCTTTTCGTCTGGGGTTGATGGAGCAGGCAACGTGCCGTCGCTCTTTTGCTTCACAATCGCGCCGGGAATCAAACGAAACGCAGGACGATCCTCTCTCTTGTAAATCATCGGCACGCCGATAGAGGCGTTGCAGTGATTACAGACAAGACCTTGGAACTTCGTCGACTTCCCAACCAGCCGGTGTAGCGAAGCAATATTTTCTGGCGCGTGTATCCGGTCAAGATACAGGCGGAAGAGATTGCCCTTTCCGTCTTTCTGGTAGAGAAGAATCCACCGCCGCCAAAACAAAAATGCAAGGAGTGTTTTTCTTTTGGGGTTGCCGAGTGAAGCGAGGCGGTGGCGGGGCTTTCGTGGAGCGTACGA
>CAYJRT010000057.1:0-3952 GCA_964372895.1 uncultured Candidatus Saccharibacteria bacterium | reverse complement strand
ACAACACTCCGCTCAACTTAGACCCTATTTGCGTGGCTAATCGAATGCGCTGTTCTTCTCCTCCAGAAAGCGTGCCTGCTTTTCTCGCAAGCGTAAGATATTCCAACCCAACATCAACCAAAAACTGCAGACGATTCAAAATTTCTTTTCCAATGGGCGTGGCAATTTTCTTTTCATGCTCTTTCAATCGTTTTGAGAGACCCTGAAAGAACACCTGCGCGCCCTCGACACTCATTTGCGCCACATCATTGATAGATTTTTCTCCTACGGTAACCGCGAGAACTTCGGGCTTTAAACGCTTTCCCTTGCACACTTCGCACTGCTTCTCTATCATGTATTGCTCAATTTCCTCTCTTGCATATTCAGAGTCAGTATCGTGATAGCGGCGCTCCAACCACGGGATTACGCCCTCAAAATCTCCCGCCTCCGCGTGGCCGTAGCCCGCTTCGGCGAGGCGCAGGCCCGAGCCCGCTTCGCCGCGAGGCGAGCCATACAAAATCAGATCGATTGCTTTCTTGTCCAAATCTTTTACCGGAGCACGCAGAGAAAGTCCATATTCCTTACCAAGCTCTTCAAACCTCCACCAGAAAAACCCCTGACGCCCGATTTTGTGGGAAGCTTTTGCCCATGGGAAAATAGCGCCTTCGGCAACGGAAAGATTGTGGTTTGGGATCACAAGATTTGGGTCAACCTCGAGCTTCTCGCCCAAACCCTGGCAAGAGGGACACGCTCCAAAAGGCGAGTTAAAAGAAAACAATCGAGGCTCAAGTGCGGGAAGGCTTATGCCGCACTCTTCACAAGCAAAATGTTCAGAAAAAATCATATCCGAACGTTTCATTCCAACAATCACAATGCCTTTCCCAAGCTTGAGCGCAGTTTCCAAAGAATCAACCAGACGCGTGCGATCGATATTGTCTTCGATGACCAAACGATCAACTACTACCTCAATACTGTGCTTCTTTTTCCGATTGAGTTCTTTATCCACCACTTCTTCCACGCGATGTATTACGCCGTCTATACGCACGCGAATAAATCCTGCCTTTTGCACTTCCTCCAAAATACCCCGATGCTCTCCTTTCTTGGCACGCACCACTGGGCCTAAAATTGTAATCTCCCCTCCTTTGGGCAATCTCCCGATCTGCTCTGCGATTTGGCTTTGACTCTGGCGCTTTACCTCTTTGCCGCACTGGGGGCAGTGGGGAATGCCGATTCTGGCAAACAAAAGACGGAGATAATCATAAATCTCCGTGATCGTGCCCACAGTAGAACGTGGATTGTGCGAACCTTTACGCTGATCAATGGCAATGGCAGGGCTAATGCCTTCAATGCTTTCCACGTCGGGTTTATCCATTACGCCAAGAAACTGCCTCGCATACGCAGACAAACTTTCCACATACCTTCTCTGGCCTTCCGCATAAAGCGTATCGAACGCGAGCGAACTTTTGCCTGAACCCGACAATCCCGTAATCACTACAAGTTTTTGCTTTGGAATATCAACATCAATGTTCTTTAGGTTGTGCACTCTCGCGCCACGGATTTTAATAACTTGTGGATCGCTTTTTACTGGCATATAACAGTCTCCTATTATATATGAAAAGTCAACAACAATCAATTCTTGAGCTTTTGTGTTCTTCTATAATGGGACGGTCGGCGTCAGAACCTTCCTTATTGCCCAATGGGATCTGGGCGAGGATCTCCAATCCGCTAGTTCTTAAAATCAGCAACGGTCTTAAAAGCCCGAGAGGGGAATCTCTCTCGGGCTTTCTTGTTGATAAACATTAAGTCTCTTGAAATGCCGATCGGCTTTACAACGGACATCAAAACCCATAGAATAAAATTGTGAAGGAACGCTATGGCGAACTTGCCAAACAAATATTGCTTGGTGTGGCATTGGTCGGCGTAGTTATAGTTGTCGCGGCTGCTCCTGGTGTAGTATTGGCTGCAAAGCTTTTCGAATATCAACTCAAACAATCCCCCAAGAACTACGAAAGGCAAAAAGCAAGGCGCGCACTCCAACGACTTGAGAAAAATCGTCTGCTGAAAATAAAAGAGAAGAATGGTACATTCATAATAGAGCTAACCAAGGAAGGGAAAAGAATGGTTCAGCAGATCCAACTTGAAAACTTGCAAATCTCAAAATCTCCGCGCTGGGATAAAAAATGGCGCATTGTTATTTTCGATATTCCAGAAGAAGCATTGAGAGCTGCACGAGAGATCCTTCGAGCAAAGCTCAAAGAATGGGAATTTTATCCTCTTCAGAAAAGTGTGTGGGTTTCTCCATGGCCTTGTGAAAAAGAAATGCACATTGTAGCCCAAGCGTATGGGATAACTCGTTATGTAAATGTCGTGGTAGCAGAGAAAATTGTAAACGATGCGGTTCTCAGAAAACACTATGGCCTATCATCTTAAAAACTCTTCATGCAAACTGTCTCTTGAAACGCCGATCGGCGTTTCAAGAGACAGTGCATTGAATTACCCTCATAGATAGTATTATATGGAGTTTCGATACCTAAAAAAAGGAAGGGCGGAAGAAATTCCGAGGAGCACGGGAGTATACAGCTTTACCAATGCGCAGGGCACCGTATTCTATATAGGAAAGGCGGCGAATTTGAGAGATCGAGTGAAAAACCATTTTTCCCAGCCTTCGTATCGAGACGATCTTTTCGTAAACCAAGTAAGCAAAATTGGCTATATTGAGACTCAATCTGAAATTGAGGCTTTGCTTCTGGAATCCCAACTCATAAAGAAGGATCTGCCCAAATACAACGTGATGTGGAAAGACGACAAAGGATATTTTTTCGTGGGCGTCACCGAAGAAGAACTGCCGCGAGTTTTTATAACGCATCAACCACACGCCGAAGCTAAAAAATCCAGAGCCCAAAGTCCACAATTTATCGGCCCCTTCACCGATGGAGAAGCGATCAAGAAAACACTACGGAATCTTAGACGGGTTTTTCCTTACTATACTGCAAAAAAGCATGACAAAAAACCATGCCAGTATTGCCATCTTGGGTTATGCCCGGGCCCGAATCCAGACAAGACAAAGTATGCAAAGACCATAAAGAATTTAGCCGCGGTGCTCCAAGGGAAAAAAACATGGGTATTGCAAAAGCTCGAAAAAGAAATGCGAGAGGCCTCAAGAGACCAGCGCTACGAAAAAGCAAAAGAGCTGCACGACCAGATACACGACTTGGAGATAGTCTTTTCGCATGCAAAAATCTTCAGGCCGGCAGAGGATAAAGCGTCAATCGACTGGCCGCCGACAGAAAAGTATCTCCAAAAAATTCTTCAGACCAAACAAAAAATTTCCCGCGTGGAAGCATACGATATTTCAAATATGCAGGGGAAGGAAGCAACGGGATCGATGCCAGTTTTCATTGATGGCAAACCAGCAAAAGAGCATTATCGAAAGTTTAAAGTCCGAGTTGCGGGCAAATCAAACGACTTTGCGATGCTGCAGGAAGTAATCACGCGCCGCCTTCGTCACCCAGAATGGCAATACCCAGATTTGATGATCATTGACGGCGGAAAGCCGCAGCTTTCCGCCACACTCAAAGCAATCGACAAAACCATAAAACAAACTGTACATAATTTTCACGATCGTGAAAATTATGTCAGAAATATAAGATCGATTCTCGTAGGAGCAATTGCGAAACGAAACAATGAATTATTTCTGCCTGGCAAATCAAAACCACTTCTCCTAAAAGATATGCCCCAAGCCGTATCCAATTTTATTCTTCACATCCGCGACGAAGCCCACCGCTTTGCAATTTCGTATCATAGACTTTTACGGAAAAAGGCTATCGAGACTCCACCTTCTCCATAAACAGTTGGTGAAGGTAAGGGTCTTCTCGTTGGAGAGAATCTTGAAGCGCGAAACTTGAAACATAAAGCTTATTTTAATTTTCTCAATACTCTATCTCTTATTTTATCGCGATAAAAGTTATACACA
>CAYJRT010000056.1:0-3957 GCA_964372895.1 uncultured Candidatus Saccharibacteria bacterium | reverse complement strand
CTCGTTATTCACGCATATGCGGAAATAACGAGATAATTTTATTGTCTTAATTTTTACGTATATGCGCAATTTGTAAGATACTCTTCGGCAACAAAAAATCTTATGGTCTTGTTATAAACTAGTCAATCTTGAGAATTTTGCACTCCATGGTACCCCCAGGAGTTTCGCAAAGCGCTTTCTCCCCCACTTTTTTGCTCAAGAGAGCTGAACCAATGGGAGACTCTGCAGAAATTTTTCCTTCCAGGGGATTCGCTTCCTGCGCGGTTACGATAGTATACTGCACTTTTTCCTTTCCTATTTGCACCGCGACGCGCGAACCCACTTGCACCTTATCTTTTTGATTTGTATTCTCGACAAGCTTTGCCTCGCGTATCTGCTGTTCCAATTCCACAATACGTTTTTGCAGCATCTCTTGCTCCTCTCTCGCATCGTGATAATCAAAGTTTTCTGACAAATCACCAAACGCGATTGCTCTTCGCAGACGCTCTGCCAGCTCCTTCTGCCTCGTGGTCTTTGAATACTCTAGTTCCTTCTTTAGTTTTTCTAAACCTTCTTTGGTAATGTAATTTTGCATTTTTCGTTTTTAACTTTTCACTTGCTAAAATACCACTCTAATACTTCTTTCGCAACCGGCAATACTGCCAAACTTCCTTCCTTTGCATCTTCAACCATTACTGTTAATACGATCTCCGGATTGTCGTAAGGAGCAAATACCGTAACCCAGCTGTAAAGATAGTCTCTGCCTTTTTCGTCTTTCTTTCCCGTTTGCGCAGTTCCCGTTTTTGCTCCAGATGAAACCGGCAGTTGATTAAGTAACACCGAGGAACCCCACTTTACTGCCTGCCGCATGCCGTCGCGCACCACCTCAAGATGTTCTTTGTCAATCGTTTCTTCTCTTTGCACAATAGGCGTAACCATTTCTTTCGTTTCCACGATTTCCTTTATCATTTGCGGTTTATAGAGCGTGCCTCCATTTGCGATAGGAACAAATGAAGCTACCACTTGTAAGGGCGTAGCGAGCACATTTCCTTGCCCAATGGAAAAAAGGTAAGTATCTCCATCCCACCACCCTTCTCCTTTTGCTTGACTTTTCCATGCAGGATCTGGAACTAAACCTTTAGCCTCACCAGGCAGATCAATACCTGTGTATGAACCCCAGCCAAATTTCGTAAGATACTCTTTAATTTTCGAGGGGCCGAGCCCCTTTTGCTCTTCAAAGCCGCCGCCAATGGTATAAAAATATACATTGCTCGAAACCGCGATTGCCCGTCGCATATCTACTAACCCATGGTTGGCGTTATCGTTAAAACGATACACAATTTGGGGGTCATACTCGTTGGGGATTTCAATGTATCCATGAGTTAAAATCTCTTTGTTTGCATCGATAATACCTTCCTGCAGCGCCGCCCCCGCCACGAAAGGCTTAATAATAGAACCTGTTGGATAGGTGCCAGCGATTGCTCGATTGAAAAGAGGATGGAGCGGATTAGAAATAATTTCTTCGTATTGGGATTGGGTAATGCCGCGAGCAAAAAGATTATTGTCAAACCCGGGAATACTTAGCAAAGAGAGTACTCCCCCGGTATTCGGATTTAATGCAATAGCAACTGCCTTTTGCGAACCTACTCGATTGAGTGTTTGCTCAAGCGATTCTCTTATTTTTTGCTGAAGTTCAAAGTCGAGCCACAGGACGAGGCTGTTTCCAGATTCTGAAGGGATCTCTCCTTTTTCTTTTACAACTCGCCCCAAAGCATCTTGCTCCATTAGTTTTCTTCCTGGTACGCCCCGCAAATCTGTCTCATATGCCTTTTCAACGCCGGTTTTTCCAATTTGATCCGTTATTGCATATTCGGGATGTTCTTTCAGCTCATCTGCTGAAATTTTGGCAGTGTATCCCAAAATATGTGCGAGAGTTGGGTCTTGAACATATTCTCGAATAGTGTTTTTCTCAATTGTGCATCCTTCCAGCTCATCTATCTTTGTTTCGAGTATAATGAGTTGTTCGTGAGAAAGGTGCTGTGCCACTAAAAATTTTGGATTTGTTGTCCTATCAAACTCTTCTTTGAGATCTTCGTACGAAACATGGATACTTTGTGAAATTCGCAGCAGGATACCCTGTTTTTCTGCGCGATCTGCTGGTAAATCGCGTTTATCGCATACAAAATCAAAGCTTGGCCGATTAAATACCAACTGCTTGCCAAACCTGTCGTATATAACGCCGCGATCAGAATCTAGGGGCTGGCTTCGAACAGAATTTTCCTCGGCTTTTTTCCGTGATTCTTCTCCCGCAAACGCCTGTAGATAAAATGTTTTGGCAAAGAAAACAGAAACGAGCAAGATAAAACCAACATACACTCCCCGTAGAAGACTTTTGGAAAGGGGTACTTCAAGCTTTCGACCGTCGTACACATTTGCGTTTGTTTCCTCGTCTATCACGAGTTTGTCCAAAAACACATCTTGAAACTCAAGCTCGCCTCGGAATCTTCTGATGCGTGACTCTTTAAAATTTTTTAGGAATGGGAAGCCGAACATATTCCTCAAGTATTTTTTTCGTAAGCAACGATAAGAAAGTTAACAGGAAAGCCCAAAACCCAATAATTCCCGTAGAGAACACGTCCATTAAAAAACCTCCAAACAAAGCTGCTGCAATGCCTGCGTACGAATCTTGCTTTTCGAAAATGGTTACAACTAGCACGGCAAGCACAATGAAGTTGGGAATAAATCCGCGAGGGAAAAAGTAAACGAGAAAGCTTATTTGCAAAAGAGCGAACGAAAAGAGTACAAAAAAAATCATAGTCATCTGCTTCATAGTTCAAACGAAGTAATAACAAATAATATTTCAGCTGATTTCATATTAAAAAATGGTTTGACTTTTGCCCTCTGAAAAGGGTCTGCGCCAACCGTAAGAATTTCTGTGACTTCGCCGATCAACAAATTTTCCGGGAAAACTTCTCCCAAGTTGCTCGTAACAAGCACATCGCCAATTTGAAAATCCTCTTCTTGCGGAACTAGGTCAAGCATAAGTTTTTGCCCTCCTTGACCTCTTACCACACCCGTTGCGTTGGCTTCCATAATTTGTGCGTCGAGCCTCTGTTCGTTTGCGGAAATTAGCTGCACATGCGCATACGAGAAGAAAGATTCCAAAACCCTTCCTACCACAACTTTTTCTGAAGTAATAACCGGCATACCTTTTTGAATTCCGTTGTTTTCACCTCCTCGGATAACAATAACATCTTCCATGAGATTTTTTCCGATAATTTCACCCATAACCATGCGAAACTCTTGGGTTACACCCAAATCGAGTATTCTGCGCAACTCTTCATTTTCTTTTTCCAAATCCTCCAAGGCAATATGTTGAGAGAGAAGAGCAAGATTTTCCTGCTTTAAAACTTCATTTTCGAGAAGCAACTTTCCTCCGCCAAAAAAAGTGGAAATGCTATGCCCTGTTCCCCAGAGAACGGCTTGAACGGGAGAAGATATTCCCATTGCGAAGTTTCGCACTTGCGAAGAAATAAGATTCAAGGCAAAAAGAAAAAGGACTGCCGCGGTCCCAATCATCAGCTTTTTCTTGGAAACCAAATCTCTCATTGGTTTATTATAAAATCATACACAAACATTGCAAGTGCAAACAAAAAGAGATTCTAAACACTGTAGGGGGCCTACCTACTCTCGCCTTTCGACTACCATCGGCCTTGGGAGATTTCACTTCTGTGTTCGGAATGGGAACAGGTGGAGCACTCCCAGCATAAAGCCCCTTACAGTGCCTATAATCTCATAAGTTGAACCCAGTCAAACTGGGCGAAGCAATCACTAATTGCTAGCTAGAAATATTGCGTATGATCATTAGTACTCCTCGACTGAATCCCTTACGGGACTTACATCTGGAGCCTATCAACCTCCTGATCTCGGAGGGATCTTTGAGTCCTCATCTTGGAGTTGGCTTCGCGCTTAGATGCT
>CAYJRT010000055.1:0-3966 GCA_964372895.1 uncultured Candidatus Saccharibacteria bacterium | reverse complement strand
GAAATCCTTCGATCGCCAAATGCCATTGTTCTGGCCAAAAAGGAAATTTTCGATTGTCCACATACACAGGAGACTTTAAACCTGAAGTAAAAGTAATCGGATTTTCAACGCAAAACCCTACTGCGCCAATGTGCAATAGGGCTTGTGCGATGTTTTGAGAGTCATGCATACTTGCCATAGAGCATACTTTTTGCTATTATAAATACGCGGGGTAGTGGAGTAGTACCATATGAGGCCCATAACCTTGTGACGCCGGTGCAAATCCGGCCCCCGCAACATGCAATTTTACCCCGACCCCCAGCTTAAGAAACCCCGGGTTTCTTACGTCGCTTCGCTCCTATTTTCCTAGACGGGGTAAAATTCAAATTTTCTTTTAGAAAATTTGCCGACATTAGGAGCGAAGGCTACGTAGCTCAGTGGTAGAGCGAGGCTTTCATAAGGCCGAGGCCGCAGGTTCGAATCCTGCCGTAGCCACAAAACGATTAGATAGGGTGATTCCCACGGGTACATGTGAGTAGAAGCGGGCGTAGCTTAGCTGGTTCAAAGCGCTTCCCTGTCACGGAAGAGATCGCCGGTTCGAATCCGGTCGCCCGCGCTAACGAAACAAATCAAGGTTTTCAAAAGTTTTTTGATATACAAGCAGTACTCGCCGTGCCTCCCCAAGCGAAAGTCGGTAATCAGGGTCGTATATCACACTATTTCTTATAAGGCGTATATTCCGTAATTCCTCTATATTCGGGATCATAAAAGGAGTAATTTTTTGCAGTCGTTCGTCCATGGTTGCTCCTGGAATTTTCATTTTTCCAAACATCTCATTCAAAAGTGTATCAGCCTCGATAATGGCAAGCTTGTATTCAGCTTCGCTGCCTGTGTCTAACCTTCGCATCACGCGCTGCCAGCGCTGTCGTATTTTAGGAATTCCAAATGCTCGATACGTAAGTATTTCTACCGCGTCTCCTACCATACTTAAACGCAAATACGGAGTTTTCGCAAAAGAGACCGCAATGGGAAAAATAAAGAGAGCAATGACAAAGAAAAATAAAATTTTTAACCAGAAAAACGTTTCTTGAATTTCAGGAAAATTTATTTTGGACAGAAATCCAAAAATTTGCTGCTCCATGTTTGTATTGTATCACTGATTATAAACTTTCCAAACCTTTTGCCACTGCAAACAAGAGATTTTCCTGCAAAGGTTTGCCGATAATCTGCAAGCCTACGGGAAGATTATTCGCAGTTCCCGCGGGCATCGCAAGCGCAGGCAAACCAACCAAATTCACTGGCACCGTATATAAATCCACAAGGTACATTGCTAAAGGATCTTGGGCTCGCTCCCCTATTTTGAACGGAAGAAATGGGCTTGGCGGGCCCATAAGTATATCCACTTTTTGAAATGCTTCATCAAAATCTTTTTGCAAAAGAGTGCGAATTTTTTGCGCTTTCACATAATACGCGCCATAATAGCCCGCCGAAAGCGCATAAGTGCCAAGCATAATCCTGCGCTTTACTTCTTCTCCCAAATACGTTCCGCGCGTCTGAAGATACACATCCAGCAATGTGCTGGCTCTTGGCTCTTGGCTCTTAACTCTTGACTCTCCGTACCGTATGCCGTCGTATCTTGCGAGATTTGCCGAAACCTCTGACGTATTAAGAATATAATATGCAGCAAGCGCGTATTTGGCATGGGGCAGACTTACTTGTTCAATGTTGGCTCCTGCAGACTCGAGTTTTTTAAATTTTTCTTTTATAGAGTTTTCAATTTCTAGCGAAAGCCCCTCGCCGAAAAATTCTTTGGGTACTCCTATGCGAAGTTTTTGAAAATCTAAATTAACTAAAGGTTTGTATTGATACTCGAGAGAAGTGGCATCCAGCTCATCTCTACCGCATATTGCCTGAAACAAAATTTCCGCGTCTTGCGCGGTTTTTGCAAGAGGACCTATTTGATCAAGCGAAGAAGCCATGGCAATCAAACCGTTGCGAGAAACGGCACCATACGTGGGTTTCAAACCAACCACGCCGCAAAACGCAGCTGGCAAACGAATAGAGCCTCCTGTATCTGCACCCAGCGAACAAAGCGCCTCGCCTGCCGCAACGCTTGCAGCAGACCCGCCTGAACTTCCTCCGGCAACTCGCGACAAATCATATGGATTTTTGGTAACGCCGAAAGCCGAATTTTCGGTCGATGCACCCATACTAAATTCGTCGGTATTGGTTTTGCCCACGAATAGTGTACCTTGTTCTCTCAATTTTTTAATAATCGTGGCGTCATAAGGAGCAATATAATCTTCTAATATTTTTGAACCTGCGGTGCACGCAATGTCTTTTACTAAAATAGAATCTTTAACTGCGCAAGGAATACCTGCCAAAAGTGAAAGCTCTTGCCCGTTTGCAATTTTCAAATCAACCTCCCTTGCTTGCTCGTGTGCCAATTCAGGAGTTGGCGTGATAAATGCGTGCAAGGTTTTATCTTTTTTAACAATGTGCTTCAAAAACACTTGCGCAATTTCAAGAGCAGAGATTTCTTTCTTGAGAAGTTTGTCGTGCAATTGGTGAATGGTAAACTCTTGCATTGAAAGTTACAATATGGATTTCACTTTCACGTACCCGTTTTTCGTGGCTGGCGCCATTGTTAAAAGTTCTGCCGTCTCTTTGGACGGTTTTGGTTTTGCAATGTCTTGCCGAGTTACATTTTGCACGGGCACTGCATGCGTCATGGGCGACACGTGCGAATCGTCGACTTCGCCAAGCACTTCAAAGTATTCCAATATAGAGGCAAACTCCTTTTGGAATTTTACAATATCTTTGTCCGACAACTCAATGCGGGCTAATTTTGCAATATGCTGCACCTCTTTTAAAGAAAGCATATACCTATTTGGGGGGTTCTACATTTTCTGTTTCTACCAATACATCTTCGAGCTCATCGATATTTTCGATTACCAAGCCAGCTCCCCGTACCACTGACGTTAACGGATCTTCCACAACGCGCGTTGGAATTTTTGTTTCCTTCGTAATCAAGGTATCGAGTTCGCGAAGCAACGCTCCTCCGCCTGAAAGAAAAATTCCTCGGTGCATAATATCTGCCAAAAGTTCCGGCGGCGTTTCCTCAACAGTGGTTTTAACTTCATTCACAATTTGCTTAATGGAGCGTTCCATTGCCCTTCGAATATCATCATCTGAAACCATGATTTCTTCGGGCAAGCCAGTTACAAGGTTTCTTCCCCGCAAAGGCATTTCTTTGCGTTCTTTTAGGGGATACGCAGACCCAATCCCTATTTTTATTGTTTCTGCGGTACGCTCGCCAATTAAAAGCTTGTACTCTTCTTGGGCAAAATTCATAATATCTTCGTTGAGTTTATCTCCTGCAATGCGGAGCGATTTGGCATATACCACACCGCCAAGCGACAACACGGCAACTTCGGTGGTTCCTCCTCCAATGTCCACAATAAAATTTCCGCCGGGTTCCTGCACCGCAAGCCTTGCGCCAATGGCTGCCGCCATGGGTTCTTCAATTAAAAACACTTCCCTTGCTCCCGCAGAAAGAGTGGCGTCGCGCACAGCCTTTTTTTCTACTTCGGTAACGCCGAAAGGAATTCCCACAATCACTCGGGGGCCAGGACTTAAAATGAATTTACGTTTACAGGCTTTGGCAATAAAGTATCGAAGCATTTGTTCGGTCACCTCAAAATCGGAAATAACTCCTTTTACCAAAGGCCTTGTTGCAACAATATGCGCGGGCGTACGACCAACCATTTTCTTTGCCTCTTGGCCAATTGCCAACACTTTTCCTGTTTTCTGATTAATGGCAACCACCGAAGGTTCTTGAATAACGATTCCCTTCCCCTTCACATACACTAAGGAATTGGCAGTACCTAAATCAATTGCAATATCGTGCCCCAAACGAGATAATATGTTTCGAATAAATTTCATAAGTTTTACGCAATGTTAGTAGGCCCGCGCGAAAAGCGCGCG
>CAYJRT010000054.1:0-3981 GCA_964372895.1 uncultured Candidatus Saccharibacteria bacterium | reverse complement strand
TACAAAAAGAAGTTGTGAGGGCATATCGGAGACTTGGCAAAAACATACATGTGGCTGTGCGCTCTTCTGCTATCAACGAAGATTCAGAGGAGGCTTCTTTTGCTGGTCAACAGGAAACGTATTTGAATGTAGCGGGAGAGAAAGCATTGCTCCAAGCCATAAGAAAAGTAATGGCTTCTGTATTTACAGATCGGGTAATTTCGTATCGCCAAGATAAAGGTTTTTCGCAAGAAAGAAATGATGTTGGTGTTCTTGTGCAAGAAATGGTGAGGTCAGACAAGGGGGTAAGCGGCGTGATATTTACCATAGATCCTGAAACAGGATTCGATAAAGTGATACTCATCAATGCTTCGTATGGTTTGGGTGAAATGGTTGCCGGAGGCGAAGTAACGCCAGATGAATTCGTGGCATTCAAGCCACTCATTGGGCAAGGGAAAACCGGAATTATCGCAAGGAGCCTTGGAGCAAAAAAGCAAAAACTTATATACGGTGCCGCGGGCACGAAAAAAGTTGCGGTATTGGAACACGATCGCCAAAGATTTTGCTTGCAAGACAAAGAAGTGCTCAAGCTTTCGCGTTGGGCCATGGCAATAGAAAAACACTTTGGAAAACCCATGGATATTGAGTGGGCGAAAGACGGTGTTACGGGCGAATTCTCTATTCTCCAGGCGAGGCCCGAAACGGTGCATGCGCATGCAGACAAAAATGTGTATCGTGAATATCGGTTAAAAGAAAAAGGAGTGACTCTCGTGAGCGGCGTAGGCGTGGGAATGAAAATTGCTGCAGGACCGGTGCGAATTATTCAGGCAGTAAAAGATATGCACAAACTTCGAAAGGGAGAAGTTTTAGTTACCAAGATTACGGACCCTGACTGGGAGCCTGTAATGAGAGGAGCGGCCGCGGTGATAACCGACAAAGGCGGGAGAACATCGCACGCCGCCATTATTTCCCGTGAGTTTGGAATTCCTGCAATTGTAGGTACAGGAAACGCAACCACAGTGCTTCGCAACGGGCAAAAAGTAACCGTAGATTGTTCTTCAGGAAATGAGGGGAAAGTGTACGAAGGGTTTTTAAAGTTTGCAAGCGAAGAACGCAGACTTGAATATGTTCCAGAAACGAAAACCAAGGTTATGGTGAACATCGGCGCGCCAGACGAGGCATTCAAAAATGCGTGGCTGCCGGTAAAAGGAGTAGGGCTGGGGCGCTTGGAGTTTATTATTAACTCCTATATCAAGATTCATCCAAACGCGTTGATTAACTATAGAAAGCTCAAGGGTAGAGTAAAAAGACAAGTTGATGAGCTTTGCAATGGCTACCAAGATAAAAAGCAGTATTATGTAGACAAACTCGCAGAAGGCATTGCAAAAATTGGTGCCGCGTTTTGGCCCCACGAAGTAATCATTCGGTTTTCTGATTTTAAAACAAACGAGTATCGCCAGCTGGTTGGCGGGGAGCTGTATGAAGTCGTCGAGCAGAATCCCATGCTTGGCTGGCGGGGAGCTTCGCGGTATTACGATGCGAGGTTTAGAGAAGCATTTGGTTTGGAATGGAGAGCAATTAAAAAGGTGCGGGGAGAAATGGGTTTGCGCAACGTAACGCCCATGGTTCCATTCTGCCGCACCCCCGAGGAAGGGCGCAAAGTACTCGGTCTCATGGAACAGTATGGTTTGAGCAAAACAAAAGATCCCAAGCTTCGCATATATGTCATGGCTGAAATTCCTTCCAATGTGATTCTTGCAGATGAATTTCTTAATCTCTTCGATGGAATGTCTATTGGATCCAACGATCTCACGCAGCTTGTGTTGGGTATTGATCGCGATTCTGAAATAGGAGCTAGCATCGGCAATGAGAATGATCCTGCGGTAAAGCACATGATTGAGAAAGTAATCGCAGCGTGCAAGAAGCGAAATAAGTATATTGGAATTTGTGGCCAAGCCCCGTCTGATTACCCTGAATTCACCAAGTTTTTGGTTGAGCAGGGTATCGACAGTATTTCCCTCAATCCCGACGCGGTGATTCCGACCATCATGCAAATCGCAGGTCTGGAAAAGGTGAGCAATTCTGGTATAGTAAAAGAAAGGTTTATAAAAAAAGCGTAATTCTTACTCGTTATATGAATCCAAAAATAAAAGATTTTATCGGCGTAATAGCAGGAGTGGGTGCTGTAGCTTTTGTTCTTGTTGCCTGGATGTATGTGAATGCTTACTCAAAGTCTATTCAGCCGTCGTCATTCCGAAGCTTTGCCGTGTCGGCGGAAGGCGAGGTAGTGGCAATTCCCGATGTTGCCCAGTTTACGTTTAGTGTGATTACGCAAGGCGGAGTAAACATCGCGAGTCTTCAGACGGAAAACGTCGAAAAAGTGAACAGCGCGATTGCTTTTGTAAAATCACAAGGAGTACAGGATAGAGATATCAAGACGCAAAACTTTTCGTTAGAGCCGCGCTACCAATACTCAAGCTGTCCGCGATCTTTTGGCAATGAAGTTCAAGCATGCCTTCCGTCCGAAATCGTCGGCTACACGATTACGCAAACCGTGCAGATAAAAGTGCGGGATTTTGCAAAAGTTGGAGCGATTGTTTCTGGCGTTGTGGAAAATGGAGCCAATTCTGTGTCTCAGCTTTCTTTTACCGTTGATAACCCTGATGTGCTTGAAAGCGAAGCCCGAGGGCAAGCAATCCAAAAGGCAAAAGAAAAAGCTAAAGCAGTGGCTGAAGCTGGAAGTTTCAGGGTAGGAAGGTTGCTTTCGATTCAGGAAGGCGGGAGTCCTGTGCATCCTTTCTATGAGCAACGTGCGCTCGATACCGGATTTGGGGGAGCTGCTCCTAACGTAGTTCCTCCTGTCATCGAACCCGGCTCTCAAGAGGTCAAGGTGTTTGTAACTCTCGTGTACGAGATTCAGTGAAACTTGTTTTTGTTCTTTTTTTACTTGGAGGGCTTGGATTTCTTCTCTTGAATTTTTCTTTGGGAGTATTTGACGATTTGTTCTCTCTTATCGCCATGAGAGAGGGATTTTTAGATAACGAGACAAAAAAGCAAGCCATAGCTGATCTTTTGTCAGAAGAAGCGGGAAAAGAAATTTCAATTCTTCCTCCTTTAAGGATCTTTGAACAGGCATCACTTGCTTCTTTGAGTAGCGAGGGTGTATTTCAGTGGACAAATATTCATCGTCAAGAAGCTCAATTGAGCTCGTTGCAGAGAAATGTGCTACTCGACGAAATTGCCGCAAGAAAAATTCAAGATATGTTTTCGCGCCAGTATTTTGAGCACGTTTCGCCTTCAGGAGAGAACATAAGCGATGGAGCAGAACATGCAGGATACGAATTTATTGCAATTGGAGAAAATCTTGCTCTTGGAAACTACGCAAGCGACCAAGCTTTGGTGCAAGCATGGATGGACAGTCCAGGGCACAGGGAAAACATTTTGGGTGCGCGATATCAAGAAATTGGCATTGCGTTAAAACAAGGGCTTTTCGAGGGAAAGACTACATGGCTTGCCGTGCAGGTATTCGCGCTTCCTCTTTCTGCGTGCGATGTCCCTTCCGAAACCGTAAAGCATCAGATTGATTTCGAGAAAATTCAGATTGAGGCACTTGCCTTTCAGTTAGAGCAGATGGCTGCAGAGCTCGAGGAGCAGCGCCCCAAATTTGGCCCTTGGTACAACAAAAAAGTTGCAGAATACAATGCGAAGGTTGAAGAATATAATAGTTTGGTTGCAGACGTGCGCATAAAAATCAACACATACAACATGCAGGTTCAGGAATTTAATGAATGCGTAAAACCATGAAAAAGAAACCGAAACATAAAGCAAAAAATCGTAAAGTAAACAAAATTTCTTTTACGGGTCCTCGAATTGAAGAGGTGCTCAAGGCAGTGCCAGAAGATGTTGAGCACGTGAGAATGCACAAGATTATGGACGAGTTTCAGCGCGGATTTCACTTCTTGCGCGATTTTGGATTGGCCGCCAGTTTTTTTGGAAGCTCTC
>CAYJRT010000053.1:0-4161 GCA_964372895.1 uncultured Candidatus Saccharibacteria bacterium | reverse complement strand
AAAAATATTGAAAAAATCGCTACGAAGCGCTATCATTGTTTTATGGAAGACAAAATCCCTCAAAGTGCCATTGATTCAATTGCGAAGCATATAAACGAAAGGACCAATAAGTCCTACAGTATTCCTACCGTCGGAACTGAATCGAATCCGGAAACTCCACAGATTTTTGAGATCATCTCTTTCGGAGACATTGATAAGGGTGTTTGGAAGGTATATGCGATTGACGGAAGTATAAATAGTCAATCTTTCTATAATGGTGTTTCCGTTGGATTGTACAGGGGCGGATACGTTTGTTTTCAATCAGGGAAACAAGTACGCATGAACGATTTATCCGATCCGGTAATTTTAGGCAAGTCATATACACCAACAAATATTCTAATAATCACCAAAGAACACCTCGACGCAATTTACGATGAATTACTTGAACTGGAGCCAGTCCAAAACTTCATAAAATTTTTAGGTGCAAAGACCGAAGATATATTTCCTTACACGAAAGAGATAATCTGCCAATCACTTGCTACCTTACTCTCTTTTTGCCAAGAAATTTTAGAATGGTCTTTAGTGTACGAAGTTGCTAATCGTCCAGAGATTGCTGCGGGCGACTTTATACTTCTTGATGGAGATTTGCGATCAGTCCAAATTAAACAGGAATTTTTGGTTAAGTTGGGCAAGTTTTTACACGAAAAGAATATATACCTCATAGGCATTACAAAAAATTCTCCCATCAAGATGGAGCTATCCTACACGCTTCGCCAGATCGATAGTTATTTGCAGGACAAGCTTAAACCACAGTACCCATTTAACGAGAAGGATCCGAAGCGACAAAAATTGTGCTGTTGGTTCGAGGTTTCTGATCCTGTTTTACTGAACGCATATGGTGGTTCGTCGAGCGGAATGTTTATACGCAAAGCACTAAAAGGCGGCCGAGGCATAGGGTTGTTTTTTGCAGCGAGATTAGATTATGTTGAGAAACTACAAAATTATGATTGGGTTGTCGCCGATATTAACATCCTTGATACAATTCCAGATATTGAGAAAAATATGCAAACGAGGAATATGAAAATATTGAAATATATTTTTTATGAGCTTGGCCGTCTGACACAAGAGCATTACATCCTCGGCTACCCGTACCCCTTGGTAGAAGCGCATAATTTTGTTACACTTAAATCAGGTTTTAAAGAAGAAGTTATTAATCGAGTGAAGCAGTCCATGTATACGAATCAACACATGGATCATATAGATATTGAGAACATGTTTCTTGATATTCACTCAAGATTTTAATATGACAGAACGAACAGATTTCGGTGTCCTCTACGGACAAAAAACAACCGAAGATGCTCTGCTCATTTACTCCTCTTACGAGGATGCAAAAGCGAGCCCCAAGAGGGGAGATTTTATCGTTCTTACCCCAAAGGATGAAAACGGGCAAAAATTTTTGACAAGGGTCGAAGAAGAAGTCTACGACGAAGACCCCATTTTCCGTTCACAAGATAAAACACTTGTCGCTGTGCACTACGCGCGTATAGCCGAGCGAGAGTTATCAGAAAGAGACAAGCAAAAAATGTTTAGCTATACCTATAAAGTCAGGATGCTCGGTACTTTCACCGATACGGGTCAATCCATTCAATTTACTACAGCAGTCAGAAAATTGCCCACCGTCTCTTACCATGCAAGGCATCTCTCAAAGCGGGAAGTTGAGGCAATCATTAACAAGCAAGACGCTGGCGGGGCAACCATAGGACATCTTTGCGTTGGCGAGGATATCCAAAAGGAAAAGGGCGATATTTTATTTGACGTACAACGATTACGTGAAAGACGGACGATGGTTTTCGCGCAATCCGGTTTCGGAAAAACCAATCTTGTTAAAGTTCTGCTGTATCACATCATCGGGGATACAAGTTTTGGGAAGCTCATTTTTGATTTGAATGGTGAGTATTTCTTGAAAGGTCAAAAAACACTCGGCCTCGGCAATGTTAACGAACAAAAAATTAAGGATAATGTTGTTGTATACACCGATAAAAATATAAATTTGGCATACAAAGGACATTTCATATTTGGAGGTAAGGTTCTTATTAATGCTCACAAACACTTGAGCGTCGGGGACATAATAAGTTTCTCTACTGGTTTTTCGGATGTAATGAAGTCTTTTCTTTTCTATCTTGATAATGAAGGGGTTAGTGACTTTATTCCAAAGATTGATGACTATGTCCAAAATCCTGTTAATTTACATAGGGATTTCCCAGATTTTTTTGATGTTCCACAGTCAAAAAAAGAAGATTTTAGTGCCAGAAAGACCATCGCCGCAATTCGAAAAAGGTTGAGACACCTTATAGATGAAGACAAGGGTATTCATAGCGGTAAGTCAACGATGATCGAGGATATTTTTAATCATCTAAAGCAGGGGAAAACAGTTATTGTTGATCTATCCCTCAAGGACAACGCCGATGCAAGTATTATTTCGACAATTCTTGTGCGTAAGTTGTTCGAACATAATAAAAGCGAATTTACTAGCGACAAGCCAGATGCGGTTATTGAATCTGTAATTTTTGTTGAGGAAGCGCAAAATGTGTTGTCCGATGAGTTGGTGAAAACCAATGCGAATCCTTTTGTGCGCTGCGCTAAAGAAGGAAGGAAATTTAAGTTAGGATTGGTCGCAATTACCCAACGTCCCTCCGCAATTTCTGAAGAAATAAGAACCCAAGCAGAGAATTTCTTTGCCTTTCACATGGGCAATTCCGATGACATCAAGGCATTAGTAAAATCAAATATCCACTATGATGGGGTTATCACGACTTTCATTCAGCGAGAGACTATCCCCGGCAATCTCTATATGGTTACTTCTGACAAAGCCTTTGTCGCGCCTATTCGTGTAACAGAATTTGAAGAGTTGGTGAAAAATAAAACTTATAAATGAACCTTTTAACGATACCAACAACGCGAAGGGTCGCCCTTCAAAGCCCCTTTCTTCCAACAGTTCGTCCGGCAGTAAATCCAAAAAAAACATCGCTGGAAGAAAGGGTAACTTTATTATTGACGCATGATTTAATTCGCCTTGGTTGGCGGTTGCATTCCAATACCATCAAATCATTTGAGTTAGCAGCTCCTCAAACTTACAGCAAAGACATTATCAAACAAACTATGGCGTATTCTCGGAATACGCTTATAGATCGAAATGAGGCGTGGATTAAAAATCATATAGAGTTGGGACGAAAAAATTTAGCGAGCGGAGAAAGTGTGCTTATTTCAAAAATAAAACCGCGTATTGAGGTATGCGAGACGAAAGAACAAAATGATCTTTTCAGATTATTTAGATACTATTGGAGCTCTCCCTCATCCGATTATGTTGGTCGGAGAATGAGATTGATTATTAGAGATGATGGAATAAAAGGAAATCCGGTGATTGGAATTGCTGCAATTGGCAGCAGTATTATTCATATTCCTGATCGTGATAAGTGGATAGGTTGGGACATTGAAACCAGATCGGAAAATTTGATTTCGATGATGGATGCTTATGTCGTAGGCGCATTGCCGCCCTACAATGAATTGCTCGGCGGTAAACTGATCGCTTATATATTGGCTTCGAATGAACTGCGCGCTTTGTATAAAAAGAAATACAGAGGCAAGAAAACGATTATAAGAGGTAGAACGGGATCGCGCCTAGTTTTGCTAGCGACTACGAGTTTGTATGGAACGCACAGCGCACAATATGCGAGATTAAAATACGGCAAAACTTTACTATATCAACCAATCGGTTCCACTTCTGGCTATGGTTCGCTGCATATATCGCCAGAGACATTTGAAACAATGCGTGAGCTCGCAGAAGCTAAAGGGTGTAATACCTCCAATAGATTCGGAATGGGACCCAATTGGCGCATGCGTATAATTCGATCGGCGTGCGATATCCTCAAACTTAACTCCAATGTTATCCTCAAACATTCTTTTCAAAGAGGGCTTTACGCTGTTCCGCTTGCAGTAAATTCTAAAAGTTTTTTGAGAGGCGATTCGAAAAAACCGATTTATAGAAATTTGCCTCTCAAAAAGCTGGTAAAGTTTTGGCAGAAACGATGGTTTGATATGCGTAGACAAAATCAAAATGTGATAGAGAGGGTTCGTATCTTTTCTCCGGCAGATTTTGATATTACAAAAACCATCGTTTCTGAA
>CAYJRT010000052.1:0-4321 GCA_964372895.1 uncultured Candidatus Saccharibacteria bacterium | reverse complement strand
ATTTCTGGAGATCGGAAAATTTGTACAGTCTGTTTAAAATTTTCTGGGGCTGGGCGTCTCTTTGCAAATCAAACACAATGCGCAAGCCATCTTTATCTGACTCGTCTCGAATGTCTTTAATACCGTCGATTTTCTTGTCTTGCACCAACTCTGCAAACCGTTCCACTAAGGTGGACTTATTCACTTGATACGGAATTTCGGTAATGACAATTTGTGTTTTTTTCTCGCCTCCATCAATAATTTCTGCCTTGGCACGGCACGTTATAGGCCCTTTTCCCTGCGAATAAGCTTCAATAATTTCTCTTTGATTAAAAATAATTCCCCCTGTTGGAAAATCAGGCCCTTTGATAAATTGAAACAGGTCTTGCGTTGTGGTTTTGGGATTGTCAATGACAAACACTGTAGCGTCAATCACTTCTCGTATATTATGCGGAGGAATGTTTGTGGCCATGCCTACGGCAATTCCCAAAGTACCGTTGAGTAGAAGTTGAGGCAGGGGCGAAGGAAGCACCACGGGTTCTTTTCTCGAGCCGTCGAAGTTGTCCGTAAGGCCCACGGTATCTTTGCTGATATCCTGCAACATCACCTCGCCCGCGCGCGACATCCTCGCTTCCGTATATCTGTAGGCCGCCGGAGGATCTCCGTCGATGGAACCCCAGTTGCCTTGTCCGTCAATTAAGGGATAGCGCAGAGAAAAGTCCTGCGCCATGCGTGCCATTGCGTCGTACACTGCCAAGTCTCCGTGCGGGTGATACCGCCCAAGCACGCTTCCAATAACCGTGGCTGATTTTCGGAACTTTGCTCCATGCGTCAAGCCATCCTCGTGCATCGCATAGAGAATGCGGCGGTGCACGGGCTTTAAGCCGTCGCGTACGTCAGGAAGCGCGCGCGCAACAATCACCGACATTGCGTAGTCGATGTACGAACCCCTCATTTCCTCTACGATCTCTCTTGGTTCTACTTTATTGTTCGCCATTGGTCTTTATCTTTATAGGAATATCGTGTAATTGCTCTTGTAGTTCTTGGAGTTGAAGTTGCTCTCGGATGTCCGATCCTTGCCGGATTTTCATTCGCTCACTCATGCGCGGAATCCACCAGGCAAGCAGAGCGATCCCCAACAGAATCGTCACGCTCCACACGATCATTTTCTTTTGCGATTCTGACTGATTTTGAAGTTTATGGAGATTTTCTTTGAAAGTCATTGTACGGTTAAGGAGCCAAAAGTATCACTTTCGTTTCTTCTGATATAAAATCTCTTACTTTTAAGGTAAGTTTTGCTTGCGGTTCTGCATTTTTCACTCCCATTTCCTTCAAGAAAGCATCTACTTTCTCGAGCTTAAATCGAAGATTCGGCAAGAAGTAGT
Organism: uncultured Candidatus Saccharibacteria bacterium; assembly: GCA_964372895.1. Lineage (GTDB taxonomy): Bacteria > Patescibacteriota > Minisyncoccia > Minisyncoccales > UBA10102 > CAYJRT01. Next base: position 2,957 of record CAYJRT010000052.1, on the reverse strand, counting down.
GCATAGGAATTACAATACGGGGCTCAATTTGATTCACAATTTGTGCAGCAGCCTTTGCGCCTACAGTATACACACCGCCTACTGGGACAAAAAGAATGTCCACATTCCCCATACGCTCTACTTGCTCTGAAGTAAGTTCGGATTGTCCTAGGTCACCCACATGGCATACCCGTATGCCTTCAGCTTCTATCACGTATATGGTATTCTTGCCCCGCTCCTTCCCTTCAACATCATCGTGAAACGAAGATATGCCTTGGATGGACACGCCTTTGATTTCGTATTCTCCTGGTCCGGTAATGACAAAAGCATCCCCTCCTTGCGGCGAGGCAGGCCCTTTCACTCCCTTTATATTGTTATGGTCTGCATGGTCATGTGTTGAGAGCACGATGTCTGCCTCAAGCGAAGGCATTCTCAATCCTATCGAAGAATCATACGGGTCAATTACAAGCCGTACCTGCTCATGGCCGTTTCGTTGAGCAATGATGATATGAAAACAAGCTTGACCTTTCCACGAAAGTTGCATAGTGAAATTATTATATCATACTATTGAACAATTTACCAGATTGTGTATAGTAGGTGATATGCCAAAAATTGGAGACTTGCCCCAGTCACTCGCAAGCGGGGAGAAACCAAAATTCGAGCTTCCAAAACCATTCCGAATAGGAGATCTGGCAGAGGGTCAGATAATAGGTATCGGCAGATCTACCGTGTATTTGGATTTGAGTCCTCAAGGCACTGGTATTATTTACGGCCGTGAATTTCTGGAGGAAAAAGGCGCACTCAAGGAACTCAAGCTCGAAGACAAAGTAGTGGCGAAAATTGTGGATTTGGAAAATGAAGAGGGATACATTGAACTTTCGCTTAAGGAGGCGGGTAGAGAACTTACGTGGGATAGCCTTAAAGAAAAGAGAGAAAAAGAGGAGATTTTTGCTGTAAAAATTATTGGAGCAAACAAAGGAGGGTTGCTCGCAGAGCTTCACGGCGCTCAAGCGTTCTTGCCGGTTTCGCAGCTTGCGCAAGAACACTACCCCCGCATAGAAGACGGCGATTCCTTAAAGATTCTGCGCGCTTTGCAAGGCTTTATAGGACAAGAACTGCAAGTGCAGATTTTTGATTTGGACTCTCGCGAAGGGAAAGTCATCTTATCGGAACGCTCCAAAGAAAGGGCAAAACTCAAAGAACAATTGGCGCGCTTTCAAGTTGGCGACATTGTGGAAGGCGAAATTACAGGCGTGGTTGATTTTGGTGCTTTTTTGAAGTTTCCTGTGGACAAACCAGAAAACGACCTTATCGAGGGATTAATCCATATTTCTGAAATTGATTGGCAGATCATCGAAGATCCCTCGCGAATATTAAAAGTTGGCGATCGCGTTCGAGCAAAAATTGTAGACCTTTCCCAAGGCCGTGCTTCTCTCTCCTTAAAAGCCCTCAAAGAAGATCCTTGGAAAGAGATTGAGAGTCGCCACGCTAAATTCGACACGGTGCAGGGAAAGGTTACAAAATTAAACCCGTTTGGAGCTTTTGTAGAAGTTGAAGAGAAAATTCAGGGTTTGTGCCATATTTCAGGGTTTGGCATCAAGTCCAAAATGGAAGAGGTATTAAAAACAGGAAAAACCTATAATTTTCAAATTTTAGATCTTAACCCTTCCGAGCATCGGATGAGCCTTCGCCTCGTTCAAGACCAAGAATCAGGTAACGTCGCAACACCAGAATTGCAGCCGCGCAAAGAAGAGCCACCAGAAACGCCCGCATAAAGACTTTATTGGTAATGCCCTGCAAAAAATAAACCCAAACCGGGTCTTTTTTTATTGATATTGAACTTTGCGTCAACGTCGCAAACCTCTCTTTTTCGAATAAACTGTTTTGGCTTTTGGGAGTTCCTCCCGTATTCTGGCTTGAACCCCAGTTTACAGAGTCATTCGCCGGCCGACTTGGAAACCTCCGTTCCATTGCAAGTTTAAGATCGTTATCTCCTGCAAACCATCCGCCACTCGCATCAACCTCTTCCACTTCCTGGCCCTCAACGTCTTTAAGTATAATACGCTGTCCAGAATTTTTGAATCTCCCCACAAGCGACGCATAATTTATGCTTACTCCTGAAATTTTATCGGAAGCTCCCACTAAAAAATATCCGCCTGCCGGCACACTCCCATACAACCCAATCGTAAAATCCAAAGTTTCTCCAGAGTACAACTCTATTCGCCATCCCTGCAGAGAAACCGGCTGCTCGGCAGGATTAAAAAGTTCCAGCCACTCGTATCTCCACCACTGCCTCTCTTCCACGCCATCAATCGGCACTCCCATCCACGCAATTTCGTTGATAATCACTTGCGCAAAAGCAAAACCCGGTAAAAAAATTACTATCAACAACAAAACTTTCATACTTCACTATATCTTATCGCCTTGAAGTTTCAACGATTTTTGATACAATTGCATTGTTATGCGAAAACTTTCAAAAAACTTTCTTTTTGTTGTATTAATTCTCTTGACGATCTCGGCGATGTTTGCGCTTTTTTCTGCACCATTTTCCAGCGCAGAACGAATTTCGCTCACCCAGCTCGTTCAAAATATCAACGATGAACAGGTGGAAAGCATAATTATTTCAGGCAACAAACTCACCATTTCTTATGTTGACGGTTCCATCAAAGAATCTACCAAAGAACCTCAAGCTGCTTTGCCAGAAACATTGCTTCAACTTGGAGTTGCGCAGGACAAATTAGGCCTCATAAACATTGAACCGAGAGAAGAAACCGGTTTTGCAGCTCTTATTGGCCCACTCACGTTCATCCTTTTGCCGCTTTTAATATTCTTTCTCTTTTTCTGGATGATGTTTCGCCAAGCAAGGTCTGGCATTGGACAGGCATTTGATTTCACCAAAGCGAGGGCGCGCTTGTTTGGCGCAGAAGGCCAACTCAAACAAAAGGTGAGTTTCAAAGATGTGGCAGGACTAAAAGAAG
>CAYJRT010000051.1:0-4354 GCA_964372895.1 uncultured Candidatus Saccharibacteria bacterium | reverse complement strand
CTTTGTTCCAGAATATTTTCTGTCCGACCCGGGCCAGATAAAGCCCGACTTTTTCTCGTTCAAAGTCGGGCTTTGAATATTTCTCCAGTGCGTTTTCCCATGCGGCAAAAATGTTCGTATCCTTTTCCACGCCCGTCCACAGTACATTTTCCACATTATACTGCTTAAGCACACTTACCAAACCTGTAATATGATCTGCGTCTGGATGGGTCAGTATGAGGAGATCGAGGCTTTTATCCCAAAAAGGCAAGGCTTTGCCTACCTCTTCGACTACTTTTTGATTTGGCCCGCCATCGATCAGAATCTGATGGTTTTGCGGAGTTTCGATGAATATAGCATCGCCCTGACCTACGTCAAAGAACGTTACGCGCAAAACACTTCCCTTCAGCACATACCCCCACGCGATCCAATTGGCAAACACAAGCCCAAACAACATTCCTCCTACATACCATCGCCATTTCTCCATTGTCTTATTTTACCACAAAGCCGCGCCTCATAGGCGCGGCTTTGATTCTTTCTGAAAATAGGTTTATACAATTTATTTTGCCGACATCGGAAGAATCCTGAACATCCCGGTTCCGCAGACAGGACAGGTTCCTTTCATGGCAGGACGGGTTCCGCTGCCCTTTTTCTTGATCTCGGTTTTTTCTTCATTCGTCATCGTCCGCTTCTGCTTGCACTTTACGCAGTAACCTTCGGTTGGCATAGAAAAAGAAAAATTTACGCTGATAGAATGACCTTGAACTATTACTCTAGCTTAAAATAAAGCAGAGGACGCGTCAACCCCCTTAGAGGTTTTCTCCACAGGGACTATTTCTGAATTAAAAAGCAAAGTCTCCCTTTGGAGGAGAGCTCTGCTTTTCTTTATCTTCGGAAATCTCTTCGAGGTCTGTCGTCTCTCTCTCCTCTGCGCTTGTCATAGCAAACCTTGCAGTACACGGGACGGTCACCGCTTGGTTGAAACGGCACCTCCGTTGCTTGACCGCAGTCTGCGCAAGTCGCAGGATACATCTGACGCTCGAATCTTCCGTATTGATTCTCGTTTTCCACTAAATTTGGAAGTCAAAATCAACTTCGATTCTCAATGTGCCACTTTATTATGAAGGCACAAAACTTTCGATACTTCGACTAGAGTATACATCCATATTATCACCCCTTCTCTCTTTTGTCAAGCGTCACGGTACAAATGCCGAAACTATAGTAAGTACTCCGAAAAGAAAAACAAAATAAGCGAAGTTGAGTCTGCGCGCAATGCGAAATAAAAGGTGGATTGAAAGAAATCCAAAAAGAAATGCAAACACAAACCCAAAAATCATGGACATATTGAGCGCCATACCATTTTTGGCGGCGAGAAAAATGTTAGATCCAAGCACCACGGGCAAACTCATCAAAAAACTTATACGCAAAGCAGTGGTATCGTTGTAGTTTCGCAAAAGCAAAGTAGAAATAGTTAAGCCCGATCGCGAAAGTCCAGGCAATGCAGAAAATCCCTGGATAATTCCCAACAATACTCCGTCACGATCGCTTAAATCTACTATGTTCTTGTGCGAACTTCGTTTTCTTTGTGCCTGCCACTGCAAAAACGCTGTTCCTAGAAGGAGCACTCCGATACCAAGCGTAATCACTCTTGCAGATGCTGTTATATACTGCTCTACCAAAGGCAAAACCAACTCTATCAACACATAACCAAGTGCCCCGCTCAAAATAGTAGCTACGAAGAGAAATCGAAACATTCGCTCAACTTCTCCTTTTTCACGAAACAAACGGAAGGGTCTGAACAACATTTTGGTGAGGGCAATAACGTCTTCTCTTAAATACCATGCTGCAGCCAAAAAAGTACCCAAATGCAAAAAGAGGCTGAATTTAATGAGTTCGGTTAAACTCCCGCCTCCAAAGAACTTTGATTTCACAAGTATTACGACAGCCTCCGAGCTTATCGGCAGCCACTCCGCTATCCCCTGAATCGTACCCAAAATAATTCCTTCGAGCATGAATCTATTATACCATAAGAGCGTTAGTCGTATCGCTTGCCTGTCATTTGAGGAACATATTCCGGGCCTTTGTCTCGGTAGCGCTGGATAAAATCGAGAATCCGCTTTTCATCAACATTTCCTGCACTATCGGGACTAAACGTATCGAGCCTTTGCCACGCAGCGAGAGCAATTTGCGCTTCGTTGCCGTTGCGTGGCGAGAGAATAACCCGCGATTGGTCAGAGGCAATCCGTTTCAACTGATCGATTGCGGATTGCGGCAAGGAAGGCTGATAGGAAATCCAAATGCGGCCGTGCTCCAAACTATGCACAATGGCTTCATCTGGTTTTTCTATATCATAGACGCCGTCAAGCAAAGGATCTGGCCAATGAGACCCGGACGTAGGCGGATTTGACTGATAGGTGACTTTTGTCCCTTCGGGCACGTGATTCGCCCCTTCAAACGGCATTTTTTGGGAATAGTCTGGGCCGGTAGGCTCTGGCTGTTCTGACACTTGACTCGGGTTTGCAAAAGTGAGTACGGCAATCAAGCCGCCTGCTACCAAAATGCCGACTCCACCCCAAAGAAATATGGATTTCATAATTTCTGAAGTTCTGCGTCAATAATCGCTTTCAGATTTTCGTACGGGAGAGCTCCGCGTACTGGCGTGCCGTTCACAAAACTTCCTGGCGTGCCGTTCACACCGAGACGTATTCCTTCCTGATACTGTTTTTCCACTTTCTCTGCGTACTTCCCGCTGTTAAGACAATTTTCAAAGGCATTCTGATCCAAATCGATCTCCTTGGCAATTTGTGGAAGAAGAGTAAGGTCAAGACCATTGTTTGAAGGAGTAATTTCAAATACTCTATCAATATACGCCCAAAACTTTTCGTTTCCTCCTAATTCTCCAGCGCATTCTGCAGCTTCTGCTTCTTTATCAGCTTTGGAGTGAATCTGATCTAAAGGAAAATGCTTATATACCCATCTCACCTGATCGCCATATTCTGCCAGAGCTTGCTGTACCGTAGGGTGAAACCTCTTGCAAAATGGACACTCCAAATCCGAGAATTCAACGATTGTAATGGGAGCATTCGGATTGCCGCGAATATAGTCATCTGCGGTTACCTCGGGAGCCGGCCCTGTAGGAAGCGCCTCTTGAACAGGAATATTTAATCCTCCTGTTGACCAAATTGAAAATGCTATAAAACCTCCACCTATCACAACCGCTGCTGGCATAAAAAAGCTTTTATATTTCTCCATAGAAATAATGTAAGTTTATTATCTTTTAAGACTACCACGAACGATTATTTTTTGGGAACTTGGCCAAGATATTCATAAGCCGCGGTGGCAGCAACCGCGCCCATGGCAGCTGCTGTAATATCCTGCTTGAAACTGCCAAAATGCGTGGTGGCATCGCCTGCCGCAAAAATTCCGGGCACGCGCGTGCGCATCATATTGTCCACTTTCATATATCCTTTCTCGTCGAGCTCCAAATCAAGCTGTTCTGCAAAGGTTTTATCCGGGTCAAACCCAATCTCGATAAACAATCCGTCAACCACAAGATCGGTTGAGCCGCTATACTCTTTTGAGAGCACAATTTTCTCGAGTTTCTGAGTACCTTGCAATTCTTTTACTTCTGTTTCGAGCAACACCTCAACCTTATCACCGAGTTTTTTCATGCGTTCATGATTAATCGGTTCTGCACGAACTTCGTTCCCTCGCACAATGAAATAAATTTTTTTTGCATATTCTGCCAGAAAGTTCACGCCTTTTACCGAAGAATCTCCACCGCCCACCATTGCTACGGTTTTCCCCCCAAATAAAGGTCCGTCGCACGTCCAGCAATAGTGCACTCCTTTACCCGTAAGCTCTTTTTCATTAGGGAGATCAAGATGGCGGCGGCGAGAACCAATAGCAAGAATCACAGTCTTGCTTTCATATGTTTCGTCGCTTTCTGTCGTTACCTTCCAACATTCTCCCATTCTCTCAACTCCAACAGCTCTCCCCTTTTTGATTTCTGCTCCGGTGTCCTGTGCTTGTTCTTTCATTATTTTCATTAAGTCATATCCATCAATTGCTTTTACGCCTGGGTAGTTTTCAATACTTCCAGCAGTGCTTGTCTCGCCGCCAAATTCTCCTTCAATCACCAGTGTTTTCATTTTATACCGACCCGCGTATAAGGCAGCAGACAACCCCGCCGCTCCAGACCCCACTACAATCAAATCATATTTCATGAAGTCTATTGTAACTCGAAAAACGATATTCTCCAACTTATTTCATCAATGCATCCCAGTCTGCCGAAAACCGCTCCATGCCAGCATCAGTCAACTCATGATAAATATTATACTCTTTCCAGTCTTTGTTCAAATCAATTTCTTGATAG
>CAYJRT010000050.1:0-4363 GCA_964372895.1 uncultured Candidatus Saccharibacteria bacterium | reverse complement strand
GAAAGTGTATGTGGTAGACGAAACCGGGACGCTCATCATTGATCCTGATATTTCTTTGGTTCTGCGCAGTCCGAATGTTCAAGATCGATCCATTGTGCAGACATTTGGAGAAGAACGGAGCATTGCGCAAGCTCGTTATCGGAATGAGAATAATGTATTGGTGGAGGCATCTGCTGTTTTTCTTCCTTCCTTGCGCTGGGAAGTAATTGCGGAACAGTCGGTTTCGGAAGCGAATATTTCCCGAAACCGTATTCTTGTTCTTGCCGTACTCTCCGCCGGATTAGGTGTTGCGCTGCTTTTGCTTCTTGTTGCCAACAGCGCAAAGCTGCTCCGTGTAAATCAAAGTTTGGCTGAACGGAATCGTGAATTTGATGAGATTGCAAAAATGCTTGTGAGGCGGGACCTTGAGCTCACAGAAAGCAATGAACGGTTGCGCGATCTCGATGCAATAAAATCGCAGTTTGTGTCGATAGCTGCTCATCAATTGCGTACTCCGCTTGCAGGGGTTAAGTGGACATTGTACGCGCTATTGGAAGAGAAAGTAGGAAAGCTTAACGTAGAGCAGAAAAAATTTGCAGGAGACGCGTACAAGGCAACGATACACTTGATTGACCTCGTGAACGATTTATTGGATGCGGCTCGCTTGGAAGAGGGGAGATTTGGATTCAAAATAAAAAGGCAGTCATTAATGCCTCTGGTGCAGAAAATCTATAAAGTATTTGAGAAAACCGCCAAGAACAAAGGACTAAAGCTTTCTCTCGAATTATCCGACAAAGACATTCCTTTGCTTGAATTTGATGAGGAGAGGATCGCTATCGTGTTGGAGAATTTAATCGATAACGCAATTAAGTATACGCCTCCTGGTGGATCGGTAACGATAAAACTCCTCAAAGAGAAAACCCAGGTGAGTGTGGAGGTGGTAGATACCGGAATTGGAATACCCGAGGAGCAGATTGCGAGAGTTTTCGCAAAATTTTTCAGAGCAGCAAATGCTCAATTATATCAAACAAACGGGACAGGACTCGGTCTCTATTTGACAAAGAACATCGTTGAACATCACGGAGGCGCAGTGTTTTTCACAACAAAAGAAAACAGGGGGAGCGTCTTCACATTCTCGCTTCCCATCCCAAAAGCATGATAAAAACCATAACATTGCATCCATCAAGAATTGGCTGTCCTTCGCTCCCCGGAACAATGAAGGGAATCGTGTCTTCGTTTCCCGGAGTACGCGATGTGAAGGTGAGGTACGAGGAGAGATCTCTTGATGTTACATTCGAAGACGCCCAAACTTCGGGACACGAGTTTATCAAGAAAATCGGAGAAGAACTCGGGCTGTCTATGGAGGTGGGCGAAACGCACGCCGTGAAAGAAGGGGGCGCGGCGGACACTTGCCCCATGTAGACGCTTGTATTTCAACAGCGGTTGAGATAGATTAAAAGTATATGCTGTACAAACTTTTCGCATTTCTTCATAAAATTCATCCCGCAAAAGAGGTGCACGCCCATTGCGATATCCCCTGCGGGATTTATACGCCAGAGCCCGCTCTAACGGCAGCAAAAACCGTGGTGAAAATGGTAGAGAAAATACAGGAGCTTCAGCCCCCGAGTTTTCCAATGCCTGATATTGAGGAGGCGAAAGGGAAAATAAACTCTATGGTGAGGTATGTGCAAATAAAAGAAGAGCATGCGCAAAAATGTAAGCAAGAACTTCTCGTCCTATGGACAGACTATTTTAAACCAGAGCACTTGAGCATGTTTCCAAACTTGCACGAAACGTTTTGGAAAGCAGCAAAACTCTGCTCCAAGAATAAACAGGAGGTAAATATGCAGGCAGCTCAAGAGCTTTTGAAGGCAGTGGAAGAAATCGCTGAAATGTTTCAGAAGGCAGGCGCCGCTCAAAAATGATTCCGTATTTTATTGTGAGAGGACAGAGTATGGAACCTCTCTACAAAGAAGGAGATTTTGTCCTACTTGATAAGTTGTCCTATCTTATGTTTCAGCCAAAAATAGGGGATATTGTGGTGCTTCGTCATCCTCGGGAAAATCGATTAATACTCAAATATATTGTGAGAGATAGAGTACAAGAGCGCAAACCTCTCTATTGGGTAGAAGGATTGAACAAAGAGGGGAGTTTAGATAGTAGAAGTTTCGGTTGGGTATCCAGAGAAATGATTTTGGGTAAAGCCCGAGTTATCCACAGGCAGAGTTTTAGAGCTTGAAAGCCAATGGTATCATGGAAGAAAGGAGAAGATAAAGGTCGAATTTTTACGATTTAAGAATTATTCATTTATATGAATTTCGCTCAGATTACAATCGACGCGCTGAATCAATCGTTTCGCGATTTGCTGACAGGGATAGTTTCGTTTGTTCCGCTTTTGATTTTGGCAATTATTGTTTTGGTGATCGGTTGGTTTATAGCAGTTGGAGTAGGAAAGTTTGTCGCAGAGATTTTAAGGCGCATCAAATTTAATCAAGCGTTTGAACGCGGTAACTGGAAGCAAGCCCTAGAGAAAGCAGACTTGAAGGTCGATCCCTCAGAATTTGTGGGAGCCATTTTCCAGTGGGTGTTAGTTATTGTTTTTTTGCTTGCGGCAGTGGAAATTCTTGGTTTTGAACAATTTGCAGGATTTTTGACAGACGTTCTAAGATACTTGCCGAATGTTATTGTGGCGGCACTTATTATTGTGGTTGCAGCCCTTATCGCAGATATTCTCGAAAAGATTGTACGTGCAGCAGTAGAAGGCACAAGGATAGGACATGGTCACTTTATTGGTTCTGTGGTGAAATGGTTTATTTGGATTTTTGCTATTTTCTCCGCATTGCTTCAGCTCAATATTGCGGTATTGCCAGTTCAGGCGTTTATCCAAACCTTTATCCAGGGCATTGGATACGGAATAGCGCTTGCGTTTGCGCTTGCTTTTGGCTTGGGAGGAAAAGATCAGGCAGCAGAAATCTTGCGCGAATTGCGCAACAAATTCCAAAGATAGGAAGGAAGAAAGGAGAGAATAGCTGAAATTATCACCCCGCCACGTCTGACGTGGCGGGGGGTTTTGTTTGACACGGGATTGCGGTGGTTCTAAATAAGATATATGCTTGACGATGAAGATATCAAGAAATTAATCGAGGCGGAGCGTGAGGTGTTTCCCACGAAAGTGGAGTTTCAGCAATTTCAAGAAAAGATGCGAAAAGAATTTGCGGAAATGCTTACCGCTGTTGACGCATACGCGAAGAAGGCAGATGGTTATTTTCAGGTCGAGCCTCTTTCGTTATAAAACTCTGCCTTGTCGAAGGGCAGTTTTTATATGAGGACGGGTTTTCCTTTCTTTATGTCGCTTGAAACAGCGATCGCTGTTTCAAGCGACATACGCTTTTGAAGGTTTGTTGATTTGTTTGACATTCCTTGTGCAAGCGATCGCTTGCACAAGGAATCTAGCATAATACAATTCGAACGGCCGTCACGATTATGCTATTCTTGGAGTGTTTAATTTACGATATTAAACAGGAGTCAAGGCTTGCCCAAAGGCAGTTTTTGTATTAGGGTAAAGTAATCCAGCCATGCATTCGCAAGAAAATAACTATGCGTTTATCGACAGCCAAAATTTGAATCTGGGTATTCAGAAACTTGGATGGAAGTTAGATTACCGAAAATTTAGGGTTTATCTTGCTGAAAAATACGGCGTCAAGAAAGCTTATATTTTTATTGGTTTTGTGGCGTTGAACCAGTCGCTTTATGATCATTTGCAAGAAGCAGCTTTTATCTTGAAATTCAAGCCTACAATACCGGACGATGACGGTAAAATTAAAGGCAATATCGACGCGGACCTCGTTCTCCGGGCCGCTCTTGAATTACATGAATACGACAAAGCGGTTATCGTTTCCAGTGACGGAGATTTTTACTCGCTTGTACAGCATCTGTATGAAAATAACAAACTAAAAGTCGTATTGAGTCCGGATCGAGAAAACTGTTCGAGCTTACTTAAACAAACTGCGAAAGAAAAGATATGGTTTATGAATGAATTGCGAGGCAAACTGGAGTATAAAAGAAAAAGCACCGCTTAAGGACGGAACCTTAGACAGTACTTTTTCCTAGAAATACAACTTCATTGTACACCGTGCACCGCACTATTGTCAATAGGAAGTTGCGCCTGCCTTGCCCCAAGGCAGTTTTTGTTTTGGGGTGGGTTTTCTCTATGTCGCTTGAAACAGCGATCGCTGTTTCAAGCGACATACGCTTTTGGAGGTTTGTTGATTTGTTTAAGTACCTTTCATGAAGTGTTGACGTTAAAGGTCAACATAAGGTCATGCACGACGGGGGTTTTGTTTGACACGCATCTTTCGTAAAGATACAATAGCGATATGAAAGA
>CAYJRT010000049.1:2727-4369 GCA_964372895.1 uncultured Candidatus Saccharibacteria bacterium | reverse complement strand
CACCGCATACAGAGTAGTTGTCTTCCCTGATCCGGTTGGACCGGTAACCAAGAGGAGGCCAAAAGGTCTTTCGCTTGCCTTCTTGATCCGCTTCAAATTCATGCCCTCAATCCCGAGATCTTTAAAACTTTTGAATGCCTGGGAAGGATCAAGCACACGGACAGCCACTTTTTCTCCATAAGGAGTGGGGAGTGTAGCCACGCGAAAGTCAATGGCCCGCTGTCCGATGGAGGCAGAAAACCTTCCATCTTGGGGCTTTCTCGTCTCGTCAATCTTCATATTTGCCAGAATTTTCAGCCGTGACACAATCGCCTGGCTTACGTTCGTGGGAAGCATAAGAGAAGGATGCAATTCTCCCAAAAAGCGAAAACGAACCCGCAAAGCATCTCTCCCGGGCTCAATATGCACATCGGAAGCCCCTCCTTCCACAGCATTGCGCAAAATAACAGCAACCATCTTGGTAATGGGCGCCTCTTCTGTCAGTTGGGATGTATCCTTTCTTTCTCTTGGTTCTCCCGATCCTTTCTCTATTTCCTCTTCCAATTCTTTCAGTGCTCGAGTGGTTTCGCGTCTCAAACTCCGGGACTCCCTCTGCAAACTCTCAAATGCCGAAAGAGTAATGAGCGATACTCCATACGCAAAGTTTCCCTGGCGCGCCAAAAACTGCAGCGCTTCCTGCGCCCTTGGATCTTCGGGATACACCATGCCAACTTCAAGCATTCCGTTTTTCGTTCCCAAAGGAACCATTTTGTAATATTTAGCCGAGTCTTCCGGAATGCCTTCGAGTGTCTTGAGCGAAACCTCTTGGGGTCCCACGCTCCGAAGCGGCATGTGCAATAGTTCCGATTTCGTTTCAAAAAGAAGGTTTTCTTCGAGTTTTCGTCGACTCAGTATGATCTCTTCTGGCTTTTGGCCTGTTGCCTGAACTTCCTTTGCAATCTGCTCTGCGTCTTCTTGTTTCAACAGATTCTTTTGTACAAGAGTTGCTAAAATATCCATAAGCTATTCGGAAGGGAAAAATGGGTTTCTTTTTCCTACTTCTTCAGGCAAAGGAATAGGAGGCAAGCGCGATCCTAAGTCTTGGAATAAACGAGTTTCAAACACCTTGAAATCAATTTCTACTACTCGAGGAGGCGAAGGCTGGCTATCCACTAAAGTCGAAGACGGCTCTTTGAGAAAGCCATACCACACCAACCCTGCCGTAAAAACCAGCACTATTCCCAACACAATCAAAAGATACGTTTGTCGACGATTCTTAGGTAAAAACGTAATGGCTAGTGAGTTAAGGTTTCGCATAAGCAACAAGTTCAAATGTCATGGTAAGTAATTCTGATTCGTCTGAAGAAGTGATACTCAAGGAGCGCACATTCAAGAATCGAGCAGATCTTTGGGTTGCGTTGAGAAATTGTTTGAATCCTTCATAAGACCCTGTAAAACTCGCGCGGATCACGAGAGTAGAAAGCGCCTGTTCTGTTTTCTTCTGTTCTGTTTTTTTCTGCTCCTCTCCCCGAATAGACCCTAAGAGCAATCCAGAAGAAGCTCCGAGCCGTTGTATATGGTCGTAGAGCGCTGGTAATGCGCCATCTTGAGGCACCGCTTCTGCGATTTTAGCAAAATCTTCCTCGTGTTCTTTCACGCGAGA
>CAYJRT010000049.1:0-2627 GCA_964372895.1 uncultured Candidatus Saccharibacteria bacterium | reverse complement strand
GAGGCACCGCTTCTGCGATTTTAGCAAAATCTTCCTCGTGTTCTTTCACGCGAGATTCAACCGCCCTCAATTTCGCTAATGCTTCTTCGCCCTGCGCCAAACGCTCCTTCCTCGCTTGAAGCTGCATGCGAAGTATCGAAAACTCCTGATAGCTCGGCCATACCAAAGAAATTATTCCTGCCAAAGCAATTCCCAAAATAACAAATGAAATAATAATACGCGCAATTTTTTCCATAGCTAAGGAACCAAAAGTTCGGGCGACAACGTAAATTCCACACTAAAGGCGCCGGCACTTCCACTTGTAAGTAGCAGATTTTTGAGCTGCACGTTTACAAATCCTTGTTCTTTTTTCCACACAAGCCGCTGCTGTTCTAAAGCAAAAAAATCTTTTGTTTGACCTTCAAGAACCATAGTGTTTGTGCCAGCCATACTCAAATTTTGAAAGAAAACATCAGGGTGAGTTACTCTTTCCAGCAACTCAAAAAAGGGAAGGAAGTTTTTTCGCTCGCTCGCCGCAGACTTGAAATCTTCCACTGTTTGGCGATACGCGCTAAGTTTTGCAGAGAGTTCCAGTTCCAGGGGCCGAGTATCTTCTGCCAACTGTTTTTCTAAAAGTTCAAGGTTTGTGCGCGTGGTATTTCCAAGCTGCGTTAAAACAAGAAAGGAGATGCCAACGCCAACGAGCACGGCAACAGAAAGAATCAAAAAGAACACTTGCCCGAATACTGGTTTCTCTACTTTTTTGGGGATAAGCTCTACTATCATGTGTTCAATGTCAGATGTGTTATTCGAAGCCTCGCAATGCCATACCTACTGCTACCGCATACGCAGGTCCCATGTCGGAAATAAATTCTTCGAACAGCGGAGGGTAGATAATATTGCGAAAGGGAGCTATAATTTCGGTTCTTCTCCCAAACTGTTTTTCAAAATATTCGCGAAGTCCTGGAAGCTTTGCTCCTCCTCCTGCTAATACAATTTTTTGCGCCGCTCCGGCGCGCTGCAATTCAAATCCCTCAAGCACTTTCTTAATTTCTGTGGTAATGATATCAATTACGGGCAGCAAAATGCGCACATTCCCCTGCACTAAATGCAAACCCTTTTGTATTTTTTCTTCTTCTGCTCTTTCATAATCAACCGATAAGCTTGTTGCGATCCGCTCTGTCAGCATGTTGCCACCAACGCTTAAACTATGAGAAATGCGCAGAAGATTATGTGCCACCACGCTTACGGTAGTCGTATGCGAACCAATGTCAATCAATACAGCAGGTTCCTTTTCTTCTTTCAGATAGGCACGAATATTGCCGAATATTTCAGCTTCCAGCGCAATAAGCTGCAGTCCCGCGAATCTTGCAATTTCCTCGTAGTAATGCACCACTTCTTGGGGCACCGCGACAAGTAATATGCGGTTGTGCTGATCTGCTGTTTTTTCAAGAAGCTGCCAATCGAGCACCACTTCGGAAAGAGGGAGCGGCACATGGCGCCTTGCTTCAAATCGCACCGCTTCGCCTAATTCTCGTTCTTCCATGGGCGGAAGTTCGAATGTGGTAAAAAAACTCGAAAAATCTGAAATCGCAAATATCGCTTTTTTTTCTGCAATGCGCGCTTCTTCCATGATACCACGCAACGCTTTGGCAATATCGCTGGTAGAAAGGAGCAGCGCTGATTTTTCAAATGAGCGAAATGCTTCTTTGTACATGGCGCGCATGCGAATTTCTCCATAATTTTTTAATGTTCTCCGGTCTCCCCAACCGCCAATTTCAACTAAACGTAAGGCAGAACTCCCCACGTCGATACCCAAAAAGCTTTTCGGAACTACATCTATGGAAAACCAGCTCATTGTATTCTTTCATACTACCGTATTTGAGTTTCCACAACAAACCGATTTATCCCCATTTGACAACATTGCCAAATCCCTCTCGTATGACAAGATAGAAGGAGCATGGAAGCTACAATGAAGCATAGCATATCATTCCTTTGCTCTCTTTTGTTTCCCAAAACCTGCATTTCGTGCCACAGAGAAGGCGCGCATATATGCGAAGATTGCTTGTCTTTCCTGACGCCCAATCAATGGACCTATCCCCTTCCCAGTTCTTCTCATCTTTCTGGTTTATTTTCTGCGGTGTCATACGAAGATTCTCTCGCGCAGCTCCTTATTCGTCAACTCAAATATCCTCCTTTCCTGAAAGATTTGTCTCGGCAGTGCGCTTTTTTAATCTGCGCTCATATTGCCCTAGCAAGACCCAAGCAAGATTTTTCGCATTTTCTCATTATTCCCATACCTCTACACAAACGTCGCCTCAAATGGCGGGGATACAACCACGCGCAAGAACTGGCAACGCAACTGGGGCAAGCCTTTGCCCTCCCTGTGGTGACAGATGTACTCAAGAGAACAAAACATACAACTCCTCAAGCAAATCTTGGCAGAGAGAAACGCCTCACCAACATGAAAGGCGCATTTCAAGTGCAAAACCCGCGAGCAGTGGCAGAAAAAAACATTCTCTTAGTCGATGATGTGCATACCACGGGAGCGACTATGGACGAATGTGCTTTGGTGCTCAAAAAAGCCGGCGCCAATCAAATTTTCGGCGCCGTCGTCGCAAGAGGATAATCTTGAAATCTATCTCCCT
>CAYJRT010000048.1:0-4426 GCA_964372895.1 uncultured Candidatus Saccharibacteria bacterium | reverse complement strand
GGAAGCCAACAGTGCGCTTTGAAAAAGGAGTCGAGAAAACAAAACAATGGTTTGAAATTGCATAATGGAATGAGGTCTCTTAGTTTAACGAAAGAATTTGTTCGAAGCGAGTTTAAGCTGAAATACCAAGGCACGTACCTGGGATACCTTTGGTCGTTTATAAAACCGCTGCTCTTCTTTGCTGTGCTTTTTCTCGCGACGTCAGTATTTTTAAGATTCGACCGCGAAGATTACGCGCTTCACCTTTTTCTCGGGATCATTATTTGGAATTTTTTTGCCGAGGCGACAACGCGTTCTATGTACACAGTTCTGGAAAAAGGAAATCTTATCAAAAAAATCTACTTTCCAAGAATTCTGATTGTGGTTTCAGCTACACTGCTTGCCTTTATTACCTTTTTACTCAACCTCGCGGTGTTCAGCATTTTTTACATCTTTACGAAAGGAACATTGAATTGGACAATGTTTTTCTTTTTGTTTTTTGCGGTTTTTCTCTACATCATTACTTTTGGAATCGCTCTTTTTTTAGCCGCTTTCTACACGAAGTTTCGCGATCTGCTTCCTATATGGGAGGTGCTTTTGCAGCTTGGATTTTGGCTTACTCCCATTGTCTATCCTCTTTCGCTGATCCCAGAAGTTTATAGTAAGATTGTGCTATGGAACCCGCTTGCTCTTATTGTGCATAATAGCGGGCTTGTAATGATTCAGCACCAAATTCCGGCGTTGACCGACATCCTCTCGATCGCATTGACAGCGACGGGCCTGCTTATCTTAGGAAGCATTATCTTTTTTAAGCGCGTTTCTTTCTTTGCGGAAGAACTATGAATATGGAAACAATCATTGAGTTGCAAAATGTCTCGAAAGTATTTCGACTGCCGCACGAGCGTCCGGACGCTCTCAAGGAGTATTTTCTCCATCTCGGCCGCAAAACCTCCTATGAAGAATTTTGGGCTCTTCGTGATTGCAATATCGCCATTCAGAAGGGTGAATTCATTTCGTTTGTCGGGCCAAATGGGGCGGGCAAGACAACTTTACTGCGGCTTATTGCCAAGGTGTACGCTCCAACGAGCGGAGAAGTTCACGTAAAGGGCGCGGTCGCTCCCTTTATGGAGCTTAGCGCGGGCTTCCAGCCAGAATTAACTTGCCTCGATAATATTTACCTCTATGGCGCAATCATCGGGCTTTCGCGGCGCATGGTGCGGGAACGATTGCCGGATATTTTCTCATTTTCCGGACTAGAGAAGTATAAAGATCAAAAGGTTAAATTTTTCTCTTCCGGAATGCACGCGCGCCTCGCGTTTTCTATTTCTATCCATGCGGACGCAGATATTCTGCTGGTGGACGAGGTGCTTTCCGTAGGCGACCAGGAGTTTCAGGAAAAATGTTTGGATGTGTTTCGAAGGTATAAAACAATGGGCAAGACCATTGTTTTTGTCAGTCACGACTTAAACCTTGTCCAGCAATTTTCCGATAGAGTTGGTTTCCTGCGGGGCGGAAGCCTTCGAATGCTTGACCAGCCAGAGAAAGTCTTAGAAGCATACAGACTTTGAATAATGAGATTCTTCTTTAAATTTCTCAAGCAGTATAAGCATCTTTTATTATGTGGCCCTAACCGCCAGTCGGTTTATGTGGGCAACAATATGGTGCTTACAAGCACCCTCTGTAGTCAAAAACTCTATGTAGATACACGAGATGTATCGCTTTCGCCGCACATTATCATTGATGGTTACTGGGAATCTTGGGTTACTCGTGCGATTCAGCGGCTTGTGAAGCCAGGAATGATAGTTGTGGAAATAGGGGCGAATATAGGTTACTATACTACACTAAACTATTTTTTCGTGGTAGTGGGCGTTCTGCAGATTTATTTATCGATACCATATTATCGTATGGCTTTGCTATGTATAAAATTACGCATGAAGCGAGAATAACTTCGATTTCTCGCGATGAAATCCTTACTGCGGAACATGATGAAGAACTCGTTTTCAGAAAATAGGATATTTATTGAATGTACGTACACTTTTTTGTTCGGTGGCAATACGGGTATCCAACGAGTGGTGCGCAATATTGTAAAAACAATGCCTCGCGTTGCACCGCCAGACATACGCGTGATCCCGATGATTTGGCTTGGAAACAGATTTATCGCAGTGCCCAAGATTATGTTTAGGGATACAACCGGGCTCACATTTTTGATTAAACTGAAGACGAGATTGGGTCCGGTCTTCCATTATCTGCCAGGTGGACTAAAGAATCTGCTTCGCGTCATTGTTCAGTTTTTCGTGTTCGTAATAATATATTTTCGTTATATATCCTACGGCTCTCTGAAATTTGACAGGAATGATGTTATTTTCTGCCCTGATACATCATGGAATGTATGCTCTACTCGTTTTTGGCGTTCCGTGACCAACGCAAAAAAGCGCGGAGCCAGGATTGGTTTTCTTTTTCACGACATTATTCCTGTTCGTTATCCAAAGTATTATGTATTGGAATCTCGGTTGCCGTTTAAGAGATGGTTTGTGCGAGCGCTCGCCACAGCAGATTTCTTTATTGCGGTTTCTGATACGGTGCGGCAGGATATTATCGCCTATGCGAAGGAAAGAGAATTCCGAGTTCCCAGGAATGGGTTTAATTACCCTGGCGTATCGTTTGATTTTGCTACGCCCAGAGAAATAAAAAAAGAAAATGGCTATGCCCGCTTATCAACGCTTTTTCATGGCGGTCCGGTGTATATCTTCGTTTCAACGATTGAGATACGCAAGAATCATGACTATGCCATTTCGGCTTTTGAATTGCTCTGGGCGGAAAAAAACTTTCATGGCCGGCTTCTTTTGATAGGGAGAAAAGGTTGGCTCACCGAAGCATTGGTAAGACGGATTCTCAATCATCCCGAATACAACAAAAAACTGTTTATGATAAACGACGTTAGTGACGACGAACTTTTATACGCATACAAAAATGCGGCGGGATTGGTGTTCACATCTCGCTGCGAGGGGTTTGGGCTGCCTATTATTGAAGGCCTCTCTTTCGGACTCCCCGTGTTTGTAAGCGACATTCCTGTTCATCGCGAGATAGGCGGAGAGTTGGTTTACTACTGCGATCTTTCAGATCCGCGCAGTCTCGCAGAAATTTTGTATCGCCAGTCATGCGGGCCATTGGCACGCACATCACAGAAGAATGCTCAACGGCAATATTCATGGGAAGACGCAAGCGCTAATCTTATAAAAAAGATACAATCATTGCGGTAACTTGGAATTCAGAGAGGCACATTAATATGCGAATACTTCAAATCAATAAACTTTACTATCCGTGGATTGGAGGAGTCGAGAAGCATGTGAAAGATCTTGTCGATGGAATAAAAGAACAAGTTACAGTAGAGGTGTTGACGTGTCAGTCAAAGGGGAAAGGGGTCAAGGAAAATGTTGACGGAGTTCTGGTAACGAGAGCAGGAAGCATGGGGATATACTGGGGGATGCCGGTTTCGTTTTCCTTTCCCTCGCTCTTGCGCAAGAAGGCAAGGGAAGCAGATATCATTCATATTCATTCACCGTTCCCTCTGGCAGAATTCTCGTTTCTACTTTTTGGGCCGCGGAATAAGAGAGTTGTCGTTACCTATCATAGCGATATTTTGCGTCAGAAATTTTTACTGAAACTCTACAGCCCCTTTTTAAGAAAGTTTCTTATGCATGCCAACAAGATTTTGGTAACATCGCCCCAACTCTTAGAATCATCTTCCTTTTTGCAAGCTGTTCGAGAAAAATGCGAAGTTGTCCCCTTGAGCATCGATAGTAAAGAATTCGAATCAAGAAAGAACACAAAAATTGGATTTTCAAACCCCTTGAACAAAAAGATTGTACTGTTCGTGGGGAGGCTTGTATACTACAAGGGCGTTGAGTATTTACTTGAGGCAATGCAGGGAGTTGATGCACTGTTGTTGATTGTAGGAGAAGGACCGCTTAAGGAAAAATTGAGCATGCAGGCAGAGCAATCCGGTATTACAAAAAAAACCATTTTTCTCGGGAAACTTTCTGATGAAGAGCTGAAATACTGCTATGAAATTTGTAATGTATTGGTGTTGCCTTCGGTTGAAAGAACTGAAGCGTTCGGAATTGTTCAGCTTGAAGCAATGCTCACTGGAAAACCGGTAGTAAATACAGATTTGCCTACTGGAGTGCCGTTCGTAAGTATACACGGAGAAACAGGGATTACCGTACCTACGCGAGACCCTCATGCATTGGCCGGGGCGATGAATAAAATACTTTCAGATCCTGCCCTTGCGAAAAAGTTTGGAGAGAACGGGGTAAAGAGAGTGCATGAGGTATTTTCAAAAGAAACCATGGTTAAGCGGATATTGGAAATTTACCATCAGCTTTAATTCTCATTGCGTTCCACCCTTGAAAATTATATTGATGGTTTTGAGGAGGATTTGCAATAG
>CAYJRT010000047.1:0-4475 GCA_964372895.1 uncultured Candidatus Saccharibacteria bacterium | reverse complement strand
AAACAAGCGACGATATCGCAAAAGCGGTGGCGGCGGCTCGGCGCTCGAAGATTCCATTGTTTATTCTGGGAGAGGGGAGTAATGTGCTCGCTTCTGACAAGGGTTTTCCCGGTCTCGTGATAGAAATTCGAAATTCGAAATTCGAAATTCGAAATTTGTCTGTGTGGGCCGAGGCAGGAGTACAGGTTTCCACGCTCGTGAGAGAAACAGGGAAGCTAGGATTGTCTGGTTTGGAGTGGGCAGGCGGATTGCCGGGAACTGTGGGAGGTGGAGTGCGTGGCAACGCGGGCGCTTTTGCTGGAGAGATAAAAGATTGTATCAAAAGCGTGGAGGCACTTGATACAAAAGGAAAACGCAGAACGTTTTCCAAACGGCAATGTCAATTTGCTTATCGTTCTTCTGTGTTTAAGGAAAAAAACTACGTTGTGTTGGCTGCAGTATTTAAGCTGCGAAAGGGAAACAAAAAAGAGATTCAAGCCATTGCGAAAGGTCACATCCGTTATCGTAAAGAGCGGCATCCGTTGGAATATCCAAACGCGGGGAGCATTTTTAAAAACTGCGATCTTAAAATAGTTCCAGAAGAGTTGCGCAGAGAGATGAAAGACGTAATCAAGGTGGATCCTTTTCCCGTCATTCCTACTGCTGCGCTGATTGCAAGAGCGGGATTGAAGGGTTTGCGCGTGGGAGATGCCCAAGTTTCAGAAAAGCATCCTAACTACATTGTAAATTTTGGAAATGCGCGTGCAGCAGATGTGTTGCAACTCATTGCAAAAGTAAAAAGAAGAATCAAAGAGAAGTTCAGAATCGATTTGGAAGAAGAAATCACTTTTCCACATTGACAGCATGCATTGGAGATGAAAAAATAAAATAAGAATTTGTTCTTGGATAGTAATTATTTTTTTGAAGGTCGTACTATTCAACGACAATTCATAATAGTAGAAAACTTTTTCAAAACCAATGCCAGCAAGAAAAAGAAGAAAGGCGGCTTCTTCCAAAAAAAAGAAGACGACCCGCCGCAGAGGGAGAAAATAACATTTTCTCTTTCGTTACCCCCACACCAATCGAGCAGAGACTGTCATGCCGTTTGCGCGAAGCGTTGCTCGATATAGTGTGGGGGTTTGTTTTTGATCGCAAAAGTGATATACTCAAACCTTATAATGGGTATCTTTAGTCAAATCTTAAAAAAGGGACAGGATCCAATTGTGAAACAATCGAGCGGATTGATAACGCAGATAAATGCTTTGGAGTTTGAATTGGAAAAGCTTGACTCTGTAATGCTCAAAGAGAAAACGCAAGAACTCAAAAAGAAGTTGGTTGCGGGCGCGAAGCTTTACGATTTGCTTGCTGAAGCTTTCGCGCTCGTCCGAGAATCTTCCAAGCGCACTTTGGGCCAGCGGCATTTTGATGTGCAACTCCTGGGCGGTGTGGCTTTGCATCAGGGCAAAATTGCAGAGATGAGAACTGGTGAAGGCAAAACGCTTGTCGCCACATTGCCTGCGTATTTGAATGCGTTGGAAGAAAAGAGTGTACATATTGTTACCGTAAATGATTACTTAGCAAAGCGTGATGCCGTGTGGATGGGACAGATCTATCATGCGCTTGGGATGAGTGTTGGTTGTATTACGCATGAGGCGTCTTTCGTGTATGACCCGGCGTTTCAAAGCCCGACTTTGAGCGAGAAAAAGTCGGGCTTTTCTCGGGATGAGACGAGAGATACGATGGGAAGTTTCAAAGTAGAGGTATCCTATTTACGTCCTTGCAGTCGCCGGGAGGCGTACGCGGCAGACGTTACCTATGGCACGAACAACGAATTTGGTTTTGATTATTTGCGCGATAATATGGTGTATGATGTAGCCCAACAAGTGCAGCGCGGGCATTCCTTTGCCATTATCGACGAGGTTGATTCCATATTGATAGATGAAGCGCGAACACCTTTAATCATTTCAGCGCCAGACCAGGAGAGTTCTTCTTGGTACAAAGACTTTGCGAGAATTACTCCGCAGTTGCAGAAAAATGCAGACTATGAGATCGACGAAAAACTTAAGGCAGTAACTATTACAGACTCTGGTATCGATAAGGTAGAAAAAATTTTGGGCGTAGAAGATATCTACCAAGAGAAAGGGATTAAGTATGTTCACCATTTAGAGCAAGCGTTGCGCGCTCAAGCCTTATTTCAACGCGATCGCGACTATGTGGTGCGGGGAGGGCAGGTGATCATTATTGATGAATTCACTGGCCGTTTGCTTGAAGGTCGGAGATATTCAGGAGGATTGCATCAAGCATTGGAAGCCAAAGAAGGTGTGCAAGTGCAACCAGAATCTTTAACATTGGCTTCCGTAACATTTCAAAACTATTTCAGGATGTACAAAAAATTGGCTGGTATGACCGGAACTGCGCAGACTTCAGCAGAAGAATTCGAAAAGGTATATGGATTGGAAGTGGTGGTTATTCCTACGAACAAGCCCATGATTCGGCAAGATTTACCAGATCGTATTTACAAATCAGAACAAGGAAAATTTCGAGCAGTGGTGCAAGAAGTTAAAGAACGACATAAGAAGGGGCAACCTTTGCTTGTGGGTACTGTATCTATTCAAAAAAATGAATATTTAGGTAAGCTCCTCGAGGTAGAAGGAATACCTCACCAAATTCTCAATGCAAAAAATCATGAGCAAGAAGCGCAGATTATTGCGCAAACAGGGCGTTTGGGCGCAGTAACCGTAGCAACGAATATGGCAGGCCGCGGAGTGGATATTGTTTTGGGAGGCAATCCGCCTTTGGTCAATGAAGCTCAAAAAGTGCGCGAAGTCGGGGGTTTGCATGTAATTGGTACCGAGCGCCATGAAGCCAGACGAATTGATAATCAGCTGCGCGGCAGAAGCGGTAGACAAGGAGATTCTGGTTCCAGCCAATTTTTCGTTTCTTTGGAAGATGATTTAATGCGTATTTTTGGAGGGGATCGCATTAAAGGGTTAATGGAAAAACTTCGAATGCCAGAAGACCAGCCCATAGAGAATAAAATCCTTTCCAATGCGTTGGAGTCTGCCCAGTCGAAAATTGAAGGATTTCATTTTGACTCCCGCAAACATTTGCTGCAATTCGATGACGTGCTCAACAAACATAGAGATGCTGCATATCGACGTCGCCGGGAAATTTTGGAAAAAGCAGAAAAGGGAGAACTGCGCGAATATATACTGAAGATTGTAGAAAAGTATAATCAAAGCACGACTTTGAACGAAAAAAGGTCGGGCTTTACCAGAGCGGATTACGAGAAGAAGGAACAAGAATTGGGAGGAGAAAATATGCGGCAGGCAGAAAAGTTTGTTGCGTTGCGCAGCATTGATTCTTTGTGGATCGGGCATTTGGAAGAGATGGAGCATCTGCGGGATTCGGTTCGTTTACGCGCATACGGACAGCAAGATCCTTTGATTGAATACAAAAATGAAGGACATCGTATGTTCCAACAACTGCTGGGGGCTATCGAGGAGAACATTGTAGCTTCCTTAATGCACGTGCGTCTCCAGCCGCAATCTATGCATATGTCCACATCAGTTTCTCTTGAACAAATTCAGACCAAACCACAAGCAAGATCAAAGATTGGCCGCAACGATCCTTGTCCGTGCGGAAGTGGACGAAAATGGAAACGGTGTGGGATGATTAATGCCCCAGAACATAAAACTTGAATACGAAAAACTGCCCGTTCCGCCGCTCTACCGGACGAGACGTTATCGAGATAGTATTGCTATAGCATAATTAAAACGATAGAATAAAGAAATGGGAAGCGTAAGGAAATATAAGTATTATCTCACAAAACCGAAATCTGCGATTGTAGAGGATGTGTTTGATTGGCTTTTCATAGGAGGCATGGTTGCGGTTGCTTCTACTTCGCCCTACTTTATGCCCAATCTTTTAAGGAAGCGCAAAAGTCTCCAGAAATATCCAAGACGTAAAGTTTCCGATACATTTTACCGTCTACGAAAACAAGGGTTTATTAAAATAGAGGGAAGAAATCACCAGGTATATATTTCTCTTACTCCACAGGGAAGAGCAAGAGCTGGCGTGTATCAGATTGATAAACTTCGGATTCCAAAACCTAGGCGCTGGGATGGAAAATGGCGCCTTCTTTTATTCGATGTCCCAGAAGAGAGAAAAATTTCGCGCGAGGCACTTCGGGGTAAATTAAAAGAATTAGGATTTGTTCAACTTCAAAAGAGCGTTTGGCTTCATCCTTATGACTGCAGAGCGGAGATGGAATTACTGCAAGACTTCTTCGATTTGTCGAAAGACGAAATGCGGTTAGTAATTGCCGAGAGTATCGGTAAGGCCGCAAAGTTTAAGAATGACTTCAAACTATCGACTTAAATATGCTATCGCTTTATTAAGTCGATACTGTTCATTACATTGATAGTACCATGGAAGATAAAAAAGAAAAACAAAAAGTTGTGGTGATCGCTTTAATACGAAATGAGGGAGGAAAA
>CAYJRT010000046.1:0-4511 GCA_964372895.1 uncultured Candidatus Saccharibacteria bacterium | reverse complement strand
TGGGGCTGGTATTTTACCAGCCCCAGCTTTTTTGACTAGTTTCTCCACAATTGAATTGTTGGAGCAATGAACTACAATAGAGGCGATGACATTGCGAGAAGAGTTGCAAAAAATTGTGAAGGGAGAGGTGTTGAATGATGCGGAAACGCTCAAAAAATACAGCAGAGATTACAGTATTTTTGAAGTAAAGCCACAGATGGTGGTGTTTCCCAAAGACGAACAGGATGTAAAAAACGTTGTTCTTTTTGTGAGCAAACATCCCGAAAAGAATTTTTCGATTACAGCGCGATCTGGCGGAACAGATATGTCGGGCGGGCCTTTGTCTGAATCCATTATTCTGGATTTCTCAAAGTACATGAATAAGTTGATAGAAATCGGTAAAGATTACGCGCGAGTTCAGCCTGGTATGCTGTACCGAGATTTCGAAGAAGCAACGCTTCAGAAAAATCTTTTATTTCCATCGTACCCCGCTTCGAAAGATATATGCGCAATGGGAGGAATCGTTTCGAACAACTCGGGCGGCGAAAAAAGTTTAACCTATGGCAAAACCGAAAATTATGTAGTGGAATACAAAATGATTTTGGCAGATGGAAAAGAACATGTGTTTCGACAGCTCAAAGAGAAAGAGCTCCAAAAAAAGCTTCTACTCAAAGGGTTTGAAGGAGATATCTACCGCAAACTCTACGAACTCGTCGGAAAGAATTATGAGGTTATTCAAAAGGCAAAGCCAGATGTTTCAAAAAACTCTGCTGGTTACTATTTGTGGAATGTATGGGACAGAAAAACGTTTAGTATTCCAAAACTTGTTGTGGGAGCACAAGGAACTTTGGGAATTGTTACCCAGGTAAAGCTTCGACTTATTGAGCCGAAAAAATATTCTGCGCTCTTGGTGATATTTTTAAAAGATCTGAAACCGCTTGGTTATTTGGCAAAAGAAGTGCTCAAGAAAAAACCAGAAAGTTTTGAATCTTACGACGACCAAACCCTCAAACTTGCTCTGCGTTTTTTACCAGATTTTGTAAAACTCTTGGGAGCAAAAAGTATGCTTTCGCTCGGATTTCAGTTTATACCAGAACTGAAAATGCTTGTGTTTGGAGGGTTGCCCAAACTCATTCTGCTCGCAGAGTTTACCGGCAATTCTGAAGAAGAGGTGCAGAAAAAGGCGAAAGAAGCTCAAAAGCATATTGCCGAATTTCATTTACAAACGCGTGTAACAAGAAACGCAAGAGAAGTGGAAAAATATTTTACTATTCGGCGCAAGAGCTTTAGTTTGCTTCACAGCCACGCAAAGGGTTTAACAGCAGCTCCCTTTGTGGACGACGTGGTGGTGAGACCCGAATACCTTCCTGAATTTCTTTCTCGACTCAATGAATTGCTGCGCCCTTATCAAAAACAGAAAAAATTAATCTATACCATTGCGGGCCACGTGGGCGATGGCAATTTTCATGTTATTCCTTTAATGAACTTGTCCAAGCCTGAAGTGCGGAGCGTTATTCCAGAAATAATGCCAAAAGTGCACAAACTTGTTTTTAAGTACAAAGGCTCCATTACGGGCGAACACAACGACGGTTTAATTCGCAGTCCATATCTTAAAGATATGTATGGACAGAAAATATACGAACTCTTTGAGCAAGTGAAAGATATTTTTGATCCCAATCACATTTTTAATCCGGGCAAGAAAGTGGGCGCAAGCCAAGCTTTTGCAACCAAACATATCATCACTCACGGAGAATAGAAAAAGATATATGAAAAAAGCCTTCCCAATTCTTTGTATGGCCGTATTAGCGCTCACGGCTGGCGGAATTTATATTTGGAGTTTAAGTCAGAGAACAGTGGAAAAAGCATTGGAAGAAGCAGAGCGCAAAGAAATCCAAGTAGCGTTTCCCATTGCAGAATATACGAACAGAAGAACACTCAATGCATTTGGAGAGAAAAGTCAAGCCACACTCGAGGGCTACCATGCAGGAGACGATATTGAATACACCGATATTGACGCTGAAGTACCTGTATACGCAATAACAAATGGAATTGTAAGGCGGAGTGATTGGGTAAAAGGTTATGGAGGAATGATTAGTATTATTCACACGATTGGAGAGAAAACAATTACTGCGATTTATGGGCATCTTGATATTTCGTCAGCTTCATTGCGTGCGGGCGATAAGGTTACAGGGGGAGAGCAAATCGCGTACTTGGGAAAGGGCGGCACGAGTGAAACAGATGGCGAGAGAAAACATCTGCACTTTGCACTGTATGAAGGGGAAGATTCACGAATGCATGGATACGAACCTGGCGAAGCAGGACTTTTGAATTGGCTCAACCCTCACGATTTTTTTGCGCAATATGGGTTCGACACAACAAATCCTTCCCGAATGTATAATCCGCAGAAAGATTTTGGGGGCAGTGAATTTGCTATAGAATTTGTTATTCCTGAAGGGTGGGAAACGGAATACGATGACTCGGCTCGTATTCTTAACTTGTTTTCCCTTGAAGGAAAAGGATCGGCTCGTGAGCGCTCCCAAACACTCTTTACTTATTTTGATGCTTCGCAATTTTTAACTTTATCTACGGTAACTATTCATACCGTTGAAGACATACTCGTTGGGCAAGGAAACTATGTTGCAAAAAGATATGATATTGAAAAACGGTCGGGAGCATCCTCTTTTCTGGGACAGCCCTCATGGAGAGAAAAGAGACACATTGCAATTGATTTTCGGAAAGAAGACGGGCGTACGCGTTACTACAGTATTGCAAAAAATCCAGAACTTGACGAAGAAGTTTTTCAGCGCGTACTTGCAAGTATCGAGATTGTAAATTAAAAAACGCAGGCATGTTTGACTTTCTTGAGATTAAAACTATCTATACAATTATTCACCTCTTTGGAATCGCGGTTGGAGCTGGCGGTGTTTTTGCCAGCGATTTGATATTTTTCAAATCAATCAAAGACGGGCAAGTATCCGCCACCGAGTTTGGATTTATGGAACTCGGCAGCAGAATGGTGTGGGCAGGACTTGTTATTCTCGTTGTCTCCGGATTGTTTCTTTTTTTGCTTGACCCAGATAAGTATCTTGCTTCTTCTAAGTTTTTAGCAAAAATAACCATTGTCGCCATTATTATTGCGAACGGCATTTTGCTTCATTTTAAATTTATCCCGGGCTTGAAAAAGTGTATTGGGGAGAGTGCAACCCCGATAGGCGAGTATATGCGTAAAAATCCCTTTGTATTGGTAAGTGGAGTGATGTCTGGGGTTTCCTGGTCATCTGCTCTTATCCTCGGCGCCTTGCGCCAAGTTCCCTATAGTTATTGGATTATACTCTCGGTATATGTTGCAGTTTTATTGCTTGGTATTGGCGTAGCATTTCTTTTGAAATCCCATTTCCCCCCGAAATCTCAATAAGAGGTTACATGCATTTTTTGCAGTTCATCAGCTTTTGGAGTATGATGAGGATAGAGAGTTTGCTATGATAAGACTATGAAAGAAGCCAAATTTCCAAACGGTATGACCTCGCAGGAGATCCAGGATGAGATTTTTCGGAAGATGTCTGCCGATGAAAAGCTCAAATTAGGAGCTGATTTGTGGCAACTCGCAAAGGCTATAGCACCCGATAAACTTAAGTATGGAGCAGATCGATCCGCGACATCTTCTTCTCAAGGTAGCTCAAATTCTTGACCAACTCGACATTTCCTATCTTGTGACAGGCGGAATCGCTGTATTTGTTTGGGGAAGGCCAAGGTTTACCGGTGATATTGATATTGTAGTAGAGTTACAAACCGAGCAGATAGAGGAGTTAGCACGAGAATTGCAGAAAATAAGTAAGGCGAGCTACGCCGATGCAAATATGATGCGAGATGCTTTGCGACACCAAGGCGAATTTAACTTTATTGATGGCGCGACAGGGGTGAAAGTTGATTTTTGGGTTTCGAAAGATGACGAATTTGATCATTCTCGGATGAGAAGAAGAGTCCCTCAAGAGATCTTAGACCAGAGAGTATACTTTATTTCTCCAGAAGATTTGATCTTAGTTAAGTTACAATGGCATAAACTATCTTCTTCGAGTCGTCATCTCGAAGATGTTGAATCAATTTTTGCAATTTCTGGCGATAAACTTGACCAAAGCTATCTTACCGAATGGGCAAAGAAGTTAGATATTTTTGGTCTTCTTTTTCAATTTTACAAATGAATTAGGGGTTATGCTGAATAGCATAACCCCTCGTTCGCTCGGAGATTCTCGAAATTCCTCTGCCAGAGAGGTATTTCATTGGTGACTCCACGTAAGCTGGCGCCTACGCTTCCTCGTCTCCCTCCTATGCTACACATGATAGAGAAACTTCTCGAGCCAGACGAGTGGGACTCAACTCCTCTTGCTTTCCCGTCCTCTGCACAGTGCAAAGAGCCAATGAAAGCCTCGTCCTTTCCGAACGAACCTATCTTTTTTAGCATGCCTATGTTGGACTGTCAAGACAGAATCTTCGCAATGCCTGACAAGAAGGATTGTGGATAACTTTTAGGAAAG
>CAYJRT010000045.1:0-4798 GCA_964372895.1 uncultured Candidatus Saccharibacteria bacterium | reverse complement strand
CTCCCAAATAGTTCCCGATATGCATTTGTCCGGTAGGTTGAATGCCGCTCAATACTCTCATAATTCCGAATTAAAGGATTAGCAAATTAACGAGTTTAATTCTTTAATCCGTTAACTCGTTAATTGGATAATTATACCTCTATAATCACCGGTAATACCATAGGCCGTCGTTGCGTTTTCACAAAGAGAAATTCTGAAATCTGATTTCGAACGACATCTCTTACGTATATCCAGTTAATAGGACCTCCAGAACCCGAAGAACGATTTATTGTGGCTATTGTTTTTTTCCTCACTTCACGAAGCAAATCTTTGGATTCTCGCAAATAGATAAATCCGCGAGAAATAATGTCAGGTGAACCTTTCACATTTCCTGTTTGACGATCGACCACGGCAATGATCACAAAGATGCCATCTTTGGCAAGGTTTTGCCGATCGCGCAATACTATTTCGCCTACGTCTCCTATGCCCAATCCGTCAACCATAATATAGTTTGCAGGCACTCGCACCTTCTCAATAGTCGCATGGGTTTTGGTTAATGTTATCACTTGGCCGTTTTCAGCTACAAGAAGATTATCTTCGGACATGCCCATGCCTTGAGCGAGTTTGGCATGATTGACGAGCATGGAAATCTGGCCGTGAATGGGCATTAAGAATTTTGGCCGAAAGAGCTCGAGGGCCTGTTTGAGTTCATCTTGATTTGCGTGGCCTGAAGCGTGAATGTCCATCATTTTATAGTGGAACACATTCGCTCCTTGTCTATACAACTGGTCTTTCACAAACTGAACGCTTCGTTCGTTCCCCGGAATTACCGAAGAGGAAAAGATAACGGTATCTCCTTTCTGAATTTTGATATGCTGATGTTCTCCATTTACGATTCGCATGAGCACGGCGCGCTCTTCTCCCTGCGCTCCTGTTCCCACAACGGTGATTTTCGAATCAGGATATGAAAGTGCGTCTTTTGTTTTGAGAATAGTGCCGCTCTTCGTCTTGATATATCCAAAGTGTTTGGCTATCTCAACGTTGGTTTTCATAGAATACCCCTCAAGCGCCACATGCCTTCCATATTTTTCAGAGAGGGTAATAATCTGCTGCACGCGATTAATGAGCGAAGCGAACGTGGCGGTAATCAGTCTGCCTTTTGCTTGCTTAAAAATTTCTTCAAGATTTTCAAAAATGTGTTGTTCAGAAAGAGAATGATTGGGCTCTTCGGCGTTCGTAGAGTCTGACATTAAAAACAGAATCTTCTGATCGCCAATTTTTTTCAGGCGATGAAAGTCAGTAGGAGCTTCATTCACCGGATTTGGATCAAATTTAAAGTCTGAAGTATGCACGATGTTCCCTACGGGAGTTTCAATAAGAAACCCAAAGTTGTCGGTAATATTATGGTTTTGCCGGAAAGGTTCCACGATGAATGGGCCTAGTTTGAATCTTTTCCCGTCTTGCAAGGTGTTCATGCGCAGCTTTGGTTGGGTTGTGAAATCTTCCTGGCGTTTTAAGATAATTGCTTTGGCAAGGTTGCCAGCCCATAGAGGAGGATTGCCAAGCCTGCCCAACAAATAGGGGATAGCTCCAATGTGATCATAATGGCCATGCGTAATGAGTAGAGCCAGAATGTTTCTTTCTTTTCCTTTGAGATAAGCGATGTTGGGAATGATGTAGTCGACTCCGGGCATATCTTCCTCTGGCATACGAAAACCCATGTCAATTAAAAGAATCTTGCCTTGATGTTCGATAACCATCATATTTCGTCCAACCTCCCCTAACCCCCCAAGAGGGATAATTTTTAGATCTTCCTGACTTCTGTTGCGGGATCTCGATAAATCTTTTTCCATAAAGAATTACTTGTAATTATTTAGAGTTTATTATGATTGGTGCCGAAGGTGGGAGTCGAACCCACACGGAGATAATCTCCACTACGCCCTGAACGTAGCGCGTCTTGCCAATTCCGCCACTCCGGCATTTTGTTATTTTTGCGCTCTCTTGGTTTTGATATACCATTCTTCGATTCCCGCAAAACGTTGCGAAGGATCTGCAATAACAGGTGTTTGAATCCCCTGGATTTCTTTAGAAACAAAGTATTTGTAATCAACGTCATACAGAGAAATAGCGGGTACGTCTGTTGCAATGAGTTCTTCCAGTTGAGAGAAGAGTTCAAGCCGCTTTGCAGGGTCGAGTTCTTTGCGTGCGTCTTCCAAGAGCTTGTCAGCCGCTTTATTAGAATACGCAGAGAGGTTTAACCCAGGCGCTTTTGCCTGACTTGAATGCCAAAAGGGAAATGGATCTGGCGTGATTCCGAGCACTTCTCCAAAAAGAAGCGCTTGGTAAGTTCGTGGCTTGATTACATCTCTTTCCAAGGCAGCCGGAGAAAGAACAAGAAGTTCTACCTCAAGGCCAAACGCTTCCCACTGCCGTTCGAGTTCTAGGGCTACTTCTTTGAGCGGTGAATAATCAACAGTTGCTATGGTTAATGTAAGGGGAAGAACGTCGCCATCTCCAGCGAAACACAGAACATTCACTTTGTCTCGCGTGAGCGGCCCCACCTTTCCCGTGCCTTTGGTTAAACCTAAGGGCGTTAACACTTCTGCTGCATATTTTTTCTGAAAACGAATGACTGCCTTTTGAGTGAGATCTCCGAAACTTCCGTTTATCGTTCCTTCAGGATATACGTTTGGGTCTTGCGCCAAACACTGCTGCAGCAATCGTACTTCTTCTCCTGTGTTGCCCTTCGCAAGATCGTGTTGAAGCGCCTCGCCCGAAAGTTGAGGTTTGCCTATTTTCCCTTCCTGTTTGATATACCCTGCCTGTTCAAGGAGCGCAAATGCTTTTTCCTGATCGCCTTTGGCAGGGGGAGTAATCTTGGATGTTTCAAGCCCAAAGATGTCAACGAGAAGCGGAGAGTGAACAACATGGGCGTCACCCTTCAATACTCTTGTCACCAGCTCATTTTTATCAATGGCTTTTGCAAGAGCTTCTCTGACTGTTCTTTCCTGAAATTGTTTTTGGTTTGTTGGGGGATCGAGGTTAAAAAACAGAGCAAAGTATCGAGGCAGAGAGAAAGCATACAAGGCGAAAGCGGGGTTTTTCATGCGCTGAATGTTGTCTATTTGCGAGAGAGAGAAGCTCTGAATGGTTCCGCGATTTGCCTCTTTTATTAATTCTTCTTCGGTGTCGAAAAATCTAAATGAAAGAGATTCGATAAAAGGGCTTGCATGATGATAGTTATCAAAGGCTTTGAGCTGAATTTCTTCTACAGATCCTGAGCGCGCCTGGTTGATTTTTACCACACTATATGGTCCTGTACCTATGGGCTGAAGATTGAATGACGTTAAAGTGAAGTTTTCAGGCGTAATATCGTTCCAGAGGTGCGCCGGGAGAATTTTCAATACCAAGCGATCCAGAAAGGGTGCATACGGGTCTAAAAGGCGGAAACGAATCATGGAGTCAGAAACTTTTTCCACGTCCACGCCTAACCAATTAGCTCTAATAGGACTTTTGTACTCAGGATCCTGAATGGTTTGTATGGTAAATGCAATATCATCCGCTCCAAAAGGAGTTCCGTCGTGCCAAATGATGTTTTCTTTGAGCGTAACAGTTATTACTTTGCCGCCTTCTGTAATTTCAGGGTTTTCTTTGGCAAGGTCAGGAATAAGTTCCCCCCGCGAATTATAACGCAGAATTCCAGAATAAATAAGCTGAATAAGATCACGATCAACATCGTTGGTATCTGCATATACAGGATTCAGAAAGCGCGGAGAGCCGACAATTCCTTCGGTTATGCTGCCGCCTTTCGAGGGGATCAGAGCAGTGTTGGTAAGATAGGGTCCTTGTACGAAAGAAAAAGTAGAGCCCGCGAATACAAGAACGAGCACAAAAAAGAATATCTTTTCTTTGCGCGTGAGAACATGATGGAGTTGTCTCCACTGCGCAAAGGAAGGCCAACGAAATTGTTTGTTTTCAGAAAAATCCACGAGTTTAGGCGCTCTGAATGAGTCTCAAGAGCGCAAGTCCAATAAAGAGAATACCAAGAATAATGGTTCCCCAATAGAGTTGTTTTTGTATGCCTCTTCTGGCGCCGTAAAAACTGCCGCCCTCGCCGCCAAAAGAAGATCCCAGCGCCGTGCCTCGCTGCTGCAATAATATAAACACCACCAGAAAAATGGCAATAAGAATCTCGGCAGCGGAAATCAAAAAATCAAAATTCATATGCTTTTATATTCTCCCTTTACTTAAGAGAGAAAGCGGAATGGTGATGAGCCAGATAATAAGCGTAGTCCAGAGGAGGGGGAAAAAACCAATAAATTCAATTTCAGGAAATAGGAGGTCTAATGCGAATGTCAATAAAAGATTGATAAGAAACCCCGAAAGCCCCAAAGTGAGGATTCGTATGGGCAGAGTAATGAGGTTCAAGACCGGCTTTATGATCGCGTTTAGTATACCAAGAATAAGTCCTGCAATCAAGAGAAGTTGAGTGGAACCTGTAAATTCTACTCCCGGGACGAATCGGATCGCAATCCAGAGACCAACAATCCCTGCCAAAATGTGCAAGAGAAGCGTTTGGATCATTTTTCTATTCTATCACTCCCTCTTTTTTTCACAAGCTCTGGGATTGCAAACCTGTTGGGGTATGGAAGAATAAAGGAATGCGAAAGTTGCAGCTTATTTTTGTACGGAATATTGCAATTTTTCTTGTTGCAGCGCTTCTCTCAAGCAACATTGCCTTGCCTAGTCCCTTTTTTTCCGTCCTTGCCTCCCACGAAGGCCAGGAACGTCACTACTACTTAGCTCCCTGGGAATGGAT
>CAYJRT010000044.1:0-4867 GCA_964372895.1 uncultured Candidatus Saccharibacteria bacterium | reverse complement strand
GAAGAGTAATAATATCTTTCGCGATAATGCCGTCTATAACGCTTTTAATTTTTTCCACCGCTTTTTGTTTGTTGGCAATTTTTATGACGGAAGGGAAACTCCCGGATTCAAAAAAATCCTTTTCAGAGTTAGGCGGAACCGATTCCACAAAAAACTTTCTTATTTCATTTGATTTTACGTTTAATCTTTCAAATACTTCAGCCGCGTTGGGCGAATTAAATAACGCATCTTGAAGATAGTCGGACAATCCTGGCATAGGGTATGCATCATATTTCAAAATCAAATATTCATTGAATTTCATCGGGTAAATTTCCCAGATATCTGTTCTTCTCCCAAGATCAGGAATCATTTTTATCTGAAGCGCCGAAGAACCTGTGGCTATCACTAAAACATCTCTGTGTCCCTTTGTCCTGTCAAAAATGGTTTTTAGAAACAATCCCCAATTTTCATCAAAATGAACTTCGTCCAGAAGGATTAAAACTTTTTTCTGCGGCTTTTCAAAATGAAATTCTCTGATTTCTTCATAAAAGTTAAAAAAATCATTCAAAGAAATTTGATCCGCGCGCAATTGGCTGACATCAAGATATAACCGTTCTCCTAATTTGCCCATATTCTCCAAAAGATTTCTGTCTTTGGGTTTCAGAAATTTTTCTATGGCATACGTTTGCGCCAAAAGCGTACTTTTGCCTATACCTCTAATACCGGGCATTAAAACAATCTTTTCTACCTCCGATAATTCATCATTTAAAAACCTTTCAATAACCTTTTTAAACTCTGCGAACATAAAGCGGGTCGGCAGCATTTTTTTGTTTTCATCAAAAATATAGCCCTCAATCCGTTGGGGTAGATTTGCTTGCCATTTCGTATAAAATTGCTCAATATTTGCTTTATCCATATTCAGTATCTATTATAATAGGAACTGAAATACTGTCAATGCCCTATTGTAATAGGACTGTGGATAACTATTTCAACTTCTTTAGATTCTCAAAAATCGGATGTGCACAGGATATAAATCTCGAGGGGATTAGGTCTCCTCGATACTTCCAACCTTGGCTGCGGGGCTTGGTATCCTACGTCTTCGACTTCGGACTACCTAACAAATGTAATGATAGTGCATGCAACTCCGTAGCCTTGGCGAAGGATTGCTGCGGGGCTTGGATTCGGACCAAGATACCATGCTCCAGAGGCATGTATGCTACCATTACATCACCCCGCAAAATAGTACCCACAAAGGTGCGGCTATTGTAACTCATTTTCACCCAAAAATCCAGGGCAAATCGAAATACTATGACGTATATGCCAACGCCAACTCAAAGTTATGGCTCTCAAGTTATGAGTTATGAGTTGCAAGTTACGCGCTACGTATTTAGGTATTTTCGAATCGCAATCAGAGCTGAAACCACGCCCAATCCGATGCCTGCGCCCAGTTCGATCAACAGCACAAGAGAAAGGCTGTTCAAAAAGAATTCAAAGATGTTAAAGCCCGGGATAAACAACGCGAGCTTGGGCGAGAAAAAGAAAAGCGCCGCAAACGATAAGATAAACGCAATCGCGCTCGCCAAAATTCCTACCAATATCCCTTGAACAAGAAAAGGTCCGCGCACAAACCAATGAGAAGCGCCCACCAGTCGCATCACCTCGATTTCCTCTTTAGAATTGTGCATCGTCAAACGAATGGTGTTGAAAACAACTAAAATCGCGACCAGCGCTCCAAACACGCTCACGAGTAAAATACCGCGCTCGATTCCTTGCGCTACTTTGGAAATCAACTGAATCACGGTCTCTCGATCGTAGTAGTCAACCTCGGAAACCAAGTCGGCAAAGGGCGCCTGCGTGAGCGAATCATTGAGAAAACGATAGTCAGCAAAGTCATGAGTTTGAATATCAAGAGAAGCAAGCAATGGATTTTCTCCTACGGATTCAAGAATTTCTTGGGTAATGGGGTCTTCCTGGTGAATTGCTTTGAATCTTTCTAAAGCCGTGTCCTTGGAGATGTACTCCACCGACTTTACTCCAGGCCAGGTAAGGATTTCTTGTCTTGCCTGCAAAATTTTGTCTTCGGTAGCCGTATCTATAAAATAAGCAGTGATGTTGACGCTTTTTTGCAGGACCTCAACAAGATGATCGCCAATTCCTCGCAGAAAAAACACCCCTTCAAAAAGCGAAATGGCAACAACCATGACCATCAAGGCGCAGAAGGTGGATTTTTTCTCTAGTTACTATCTTTCGCATCCTATATGATTTATTCGTTTTAACGCACCCATCCTAAAATATGCTATGTGAGCAGGTGATAAGAAAAAGCACTCCCCTACAACACGAAACGTCCTTTTTTCTCGTCTCTCGCCACCGTGCCGTTTTCTAAGGCAATCACGCGGCGGCCAAGCCGATTGATGACGTCTTTGTTGTGAGTGGCAAGCACCACGGTTGTGCCCAACTCGTTGATTTTTGCAAAGAGGCGGATAACATCCATAGTGTGGTAGGGATCGAGATTTCCAGTGGGTTCGTCTGCCACAATGACCTGTGGCCGGTGAATAAGGGCGCGCGCAATGCCCAGTCTCTGCTTTTCCCCTCCTGAAAGTTGGGCCGGAAACTGATCCATTCTGTCTGACAAGTTCACCAACTCGAGCACCTCTGCCACATCGCGTTGTATTGCAGCATCCTTTACCCCCATGACCTCCATAACATACGCCACATTTTCATAGACCGTTTTGGCGCGCAACAGACGATCATCCTGAAACACAACCCCGATATTGCGTCGTAATTCAGGAAGTTGACCTCCTTTCAATGCGTGCACATTTTGCCCTTCAAAAAATATCTTGCCTCTCGTGGGTCGGTCTTCCACAAGCAACAATCTTAGCAAGGTTGTTTTTCCTGCTCCGGATTTCCCAATGATGGATATAAATTCTCCAGCTTGGATCTCAAAGGAAACATCGTTCAGCGCCACAATGTGAGGAGGATAAATTTTGGTAACGTTCTGGTAAGAAATCATTGTCACATTGCCGAATTGCTCAACTGTTACATCGCCACAATGCACCGTAACGATAAAACAATATAACAGTGTAGCAATGGAAACTAGTGCTTCATTTCTGCCTCAATGAACGCATCCAAATCGCCATCCAAGACTGATTCCACATCCGAGGTCTCCAACTCCGTTCTTACATCCTTCACTAATTTATACGGATGCAGCACGTAAGAGCGAATCTGACTCCCCCACTCAATGGCCACCTGCTTTCCCTTGAGCCGGCGTAGTTCCTTTTCTTTCTCTGCCTCTTTGAGCTGATAAAGTTTGGAGGCAAGGATCTGCATTGCTTTCTCTCGGTTTTGCTGTTGACTCCGTTGGGCTTGAGATTCTACGACGACCCCTGTGGGTTGGTGCACGATGCGCACTGCGGTTTCCCGTTTGTTGACATTCTGTCCGCCGGGACCCGAGGCGTTGTAAAACTCCACTTTGATGTCTTCTGGTTTTATCTCCGCTTCTTTCTCTCTGGCAACATCGATTTCGGGGGCCACCTCCACTGAAGCAAAAGAAGTATGGCGCAGGGATTGCGCAGAGAAAGGCGAAATCCGCACTAAACGATGCACACCGTGTTCCCTTCTTAAAAATCCATAAGCAAAACGGCCGCGAATCTCCAGTGAGGCCTGTTTTATCCCAATTCTTCCTTCAGGCCCTATGTCTCCAAACGATTGATGAATAATCTGCGTATTCCATCCCTTTCTTGCGCAATACCTTTCATACATGCGCTGGAGCATCGCTGCCCAATCTTGAGCGTCTTGTCCGCCAGCTCCTGCGGCAATCGTAAGAATCGCGTTGGCTCGATCGTGCTTCCCGGAAAGAAAAACGCGAAACTCTTCCTTGCCTATCCTCTCTTGCAAAAGGCCGAGTTGTCCTGAAATTTCTTTGGAAGCAACCGTGTCTTCGCCTGAAATGGTGCTCAATTCCCGCAAATCCTCAAACTCTTTTTTCAGTTTCTCAAAAGTTGCCGACTCTTCCTTGAGTTCTGCTAGCTCTCGGGCGAGTTTTGCGGCGCGTTCTGGATCTTGCCAAAAATGTGGCTGCTCCGTCTCTTTGGTAAGGTCTTGGATTCTCTTTTGCTTCTCTGGAACGTCAAAGACACTCCTCTAAAGAGAGGAGTCGCTTTTGCAAATTTTCGATTTGTTCTGAAATTTCGTCCATAGTGCTATGATAGCTCAAAAACAGAAAAATTCAAATTCTTGAGCCGATGGGCAGAATCGAACTGCCGTCTATGGTTTACGAAACCATTGCTTTGCCACTAAGCTACATCGGCATTGGGCGGGTGGCACGAAGTGCCGCCCGCCAATTCGTTGGTCAAAAATCGGAAAGTCTAATTCTGGAGCGGGTGACGAGAATCGAACTCGCGTAGCTTGCTTGGGAAGCAAGCACACTACCATTGTGTTACACCCGCGTTTTTAAGTAACCTTCTAGCCTTCTCTTTAGATATCCTCTCCCGAAGCCAGTTTTTAGTTGCAATTCTCTTTTTCGCGCGTCAGTCTTATTCAAACAAGCTTCGTAATAGACTAATGTGATTTCATCAAAGCTCTTCGTTGTTTCACTTCTCCTGATTTATGTTCTTTAACTCTATTCTTGATATCTTCGCTCGATCCGGTATAAAATTCGTCTCGGTTACGCCTACGATCTTCACAGAGTAAAACATAAGTATAATACATCATATTTTATTTTCGTTATAATCTTGCTTGCCCGTCCAAAGCCCAAAGGGCATTGAGGCGGGTCCGCCTGAATGTCCGCCCAAAGCTATGCGATAGCATTGCTGGCGGACTTTTGGCGGAGGAAGAAATCGTTTTGCCACTAAACTACTTCGCCTACCACGTCCATGGATTCCACCAGGAG
>CAYJRT010000043.1:0-4884 GCA_964372895.1 uncultured Candidatus Saccharibacteria bacterium | reverse complement strand
AAAAAATCCTCATTTTAGGTTTTGGGCGAGAAGGACAAGATTCTTTTTTGTTTTTGAAAAAGCATTTTCCCGAAAAAAGTCTTGGCATAGCAGACAAAAAAGAATTTAAAGAGTTTCCGCCTGAAATCCAGCGAATGCTTAACAAAAACAACAAAGTGGTGCTGTATTTTGGCCCCGAATACTTAAAACAAGTAAACAAATACGACATCGTAGTCAAGTCGCCAGGCATTCCTTCCCATGTCATAAACCCCTATCTCAAAAAACATCAAATTCTTACCTCTCAAACAAGTATCTTTTTTGCAAATTGTCCAGGCAAGATTATAGGTATTACGGGCACGAAAGGAAAAAGCACCACCGCTTCTCTTATTTTCAAAACTTTAGAGAGTGGGGGAGTGAAGACGCATCTGGTTGGGAATATTGAAGAACCAGTGCTGCGATTTTTACATGGCGCAACAAAGAACGACGTGTTTGTATATGAACTTTCAAGTTTTCAGTTGGAAAACGCGAGGCAAAGCCCGCACATTGCGGTTTTCTTGAACCTCTACCCAGAACATCTTGACCACCACGGAACGTTCAAAAACTATGCTGCAGCAAAAGCAAACATTACTAAATTTCAAACGAACCGAGATTACCTTATATTTAACGAAGCTGACGAAGAACTCAAACGCATTGCCACAAAATCAAGAGCGATTCAAATCCCATTCACGCCCAAACAAGAGAACGGAGCTCTGTATATCGCTGCTCCACAACCTGTATTCTTGGTCGCAAAACTTTTTGATATTCCAAAAGAGAAAGTGCAAAAAATGCTCAAGCATTTCAAACCACTCCCGCATCGCTTGCAGAATGTCGGAACTCATAAGGGAATCACTTTTTATAACGACTCCTTGGCAACAATTCCTCAAGCTACCATAGCAGCGCTCGATATGCTGGGCGACAAAGTTGTAACACTCATTGTGGGGGGATACGACCGGGGAATTAAATTTTCCACACTCGCAAAACGAATATTGTCAAGCACCGTCCAAAACCTTATCTTGCTGCCCAATACTGGAGAATTAGTATTCAAAGAACTCCAAATGCTGCACGCCAAACAGAAGAGTGCACGACTGCCAGATATTTTTCGCGCCCAAAGCATGGAAGAAGCGGTACAACTTTGTTATCAACACACCCCAAAGGGTTTTATTTGCCTTCTTTCTCCCGCGGCTTCAAGCTTTAACATGTTTCGCGACTACAAAGACCGTGGCGAACAATTTAGAACCCTCGTAACTCGCTATGCAAAAAAAACGCGCGCCTGATTTGATACTGATTTTCATATGCGGAACCCTTGTGGTAACTGGCATACTCATTTTAGCTAGTGTATCTTCTTCGTTTTCACTCCAAAGAACCGGCACAAGTTTTTACTACTTGAACCATCAACTCCTCTTTGGATTTTTGCCCGGACTCTTATTGGCAATGATAGCATTTTTTATACCTCTTTCCATTTTCAAAAAGTGGAGTTTTATTCTATTGCTTGCCACTGTGGTATTGCTTGCTCTTGTTTTTGTTCCTGGTATTGGAGAGAGTATAGGAGGTGCGCACCGATGGATTTATATTGGACCTTTTTCTTTCCAGCCTTCAGAATTCCTCAAACTCACCTCGATTCTCTACATTGCTTCCTGGCTTGCGTCTCGAACATCTCCTACAAAGAGAGAATCGCTCAAACAAACACTCATGCCTTTTGCAGTCACGATAGTGATTTTGAGCATGTTCTTAACTCTGCAGCCAGATATCGGCACCTTGGGAATTATCACTGCAACAGGTCTTACAATGTACTTTCTTGCCGGAACACCTGTTTGGCATACTATTCTTTTACTAGGATTTGGGTTTTGCTCGCTTGCATTGCTAATACTCACTGCATCGTACAGGTTTGACCGTTTGCGCGCGTTCTTGGATTCTTCGTTTGATCCGCTCGGAAAAGGATATCAAGTGAAACAAGCAATTATTGGCATTGGTTCTGGAGGGTTGTTTGGCACGGGTTTGGGTTTGAGTTTTCAAAAATTTGGCGTGTTGCCAGAGTCCATGTCAGACTCTGTTTTTGCTGTGTTCGCCGAGGAAACCGGCTTTGCAGGAAGCCTATTTCTCATTTCTCTTTTTTGCTTGTTTATTTGGCGTGTGTTTGTTATAGCAAAACGCACGCCAGACCGCTTCGCAAGCCTAGTGGCTTTAGGTATTGGCATTTGGATTTTTCTGCAAGCGCTTGTCAACATGGGAGCAATGATCGGACTCCTGCCCTTAACCGGAATCCCGCTTCCTTTTGTAAGCCACGGGGGATCTGCGCTTTTAACCGAGTTGATTGCCTTGGGAATTTTACTTAATATCTCCAAGCAAACCGCATAACATAGTCAATGTAAAGTATCTTCTTATTCTTGCATATGCGGAAATAAAGAGATGTGCAAGGAAAATAAAACTGGAGTGTCAATGAACACTGCTCGGACATGTGGCATCTCTTACCTCCTAATAAAGTAGAAATATGTCAAGTTGTGTGGTGGCGACATTTTTTGTATACTAAAGGAAGATGAACCCCGTTAGAGGATTGAAGGGGTTCGTGAAAGTCGTAAACCATAGAAGATTCATAAAGGATATTGAGTATAAAAATACTTGTATCCTCTAACGGGGTGAAAATACTTTTTGCTGGAGGTGGAACCGGCGGCCATATTCTGCCTATTATTGCGGTTGCTCGAGAATTAAAGCGTTCCTACCCTGGCAGAGACATGGAGCTTTTCTATATTGGCCCTGAAGACAGGTTCGGGGATATTTTATTGTCCCAAGAGGGAATTAAAACATTTACCGTAAAAGCAGGAAAAATCCGCCGTTACTGGAACGTCAACACATTTTTATCTAACCTTTCTGATATGCTTTTTCTCACTCCTTTGGGAATTTTTAAAGCATTTAAAATTCTCTTTTCCCTTTCTCCCGATCTCCTTTTC
Organism: uncultured Candidatus Saccharibacteria bacterium; assembly: GCA_964372895.1. GTDB lineage: Bacteria > Patescibacteriota > Minisyncoccia > Minisyncoccales > UBA10102 > CAYJRT01. The sequence continues at coordinate 1,921 of CAYJRT010000043.1, read as the reverse complement.
AGTAAAGGGGGATACGGCGCAATTCCTGCCACCATAGCGGGCAAACTTCTTGGCATTCCCATATTTCTTCACGAATCAGACATAATCCCAGGCAAGGCGAATCTCGCCGCTCAAAAATTTGCTTTGGAAATTTTTACCTCTTTCCCGTTCACTCAACGTTTTCCTCTCAAGAAAATTTTGCTCGTGGGAAATCCCATTAGACAACGCATTCTGTCGGGCTCTCGCCAAGAGGCAATACCTATTTTCCAGCTTGCAGGCGGAAAACCAACTCTTCTTATTATGGGTGGATCTCAAGGAGCTTCTCGCATAAATGATATGCTCTTGGCTGTTCTCGACCAAGCGCTCAACGAATTTGAAATTATCCATCAAACTGGAAACGCGAATTTCAAAACAGTTTTCACAGAAGCAAAAGTGACGGCATCGGAAGCGAACCTCCCGTATTACCATGCCGTGCCCTTTTTAAATGAGAACGAACTTCGCCATGCCTACGCCGCGGCAGACTTCATTGTAAGCAGAGCAGGATCTTCAAGTATTTTTGAAATCGCAGCCCTCGGCAAACCAAGCATTTTAATGCCGCTTCCCGAATCTGCGCAAAACCATCAAGTGGAAAATGCATACGCGTATGCCAACACAGGAGCTGCCATTGTACTCGAAGAAGCAAACATGAAACCTCATTTTTTCTTGGAGCGCATTCGCAGTGTTATCTATGACCAATCCGAAATAGAAAAAATGCGCCAAGCGGCTCTTCGGTTCGCAAAACCCAATGCCGCGCGCATTATTGCAGATTATATATTAGCGTATCTCATTCGATGAACGGAAAAGTCAGAACAAGAATAGCGCCTTCGCCCACTGGTTTTACGCATATGGGAAATGCAAGAACCGCTTTGTTTAATTATCTCTTTGCCAAAAAAGAAGGAGGTGATTTTATTTTACGAATTGAAGACACCGACAAAGAACGTTCTACCCAAGAATTCGAGCAGGATATTCTAGAAAATTTTCGTTGGTTAGGCTTGGTATGGGATGAAGGCGTAGAGAAAGGAGGAGCATATGCGCCCTACAGGCAGAGCGAGAGAACTGAACTCTACAAAAAATATTTGGGCAAACTTTTGGAACAGGGGAAGGCGTATTATTGTTTTTGCACCGCGGAGGAACTCGAAGCGCAACGCCAACATCAAATGAGTTTAGGAGAAACGCCCAAATACAAAGGCACGTGCAGAAACCTTTCTCTTAAAGAACAAGGAAGCCGTCTGGCAGCAAACAATAGGGGAGTGATTCGATTTGTTGTAGAGCCCAAAACTATAACATTCACCGATCTCATACGAGGAAAAATTACGTTCGATAGCGCATTGTTCGGCGATATGGTGATTGCAAAAGATTTAGACACGCCGCTCTACAATTTTACCGTGGTCATAGACGACTTTGAAATGCAAATTACCCATGTTATTCGGGGAGAAGACCATATCGCAAACACTCCCAAACAAATTCTCCTTCAAGAAGCGTTAGACTTACCGGGAGCTCAATATGGTCATTTGCCGCTCTTACTCGGAGAAGATCGCACCAAATTAAGCAAGCGGCACGGCGACAATTCAGTGCGCAACTTTCGAAACCAAGGATATTTACCAGAAGCTGTTGTAAATTTTCTTGCGCTTTTGGGATGGAATCCTGGAGATGACAGAGAAATTTTTACTATGCAAGAACTTATGAAAGAGTTTTCTTTGGAGCGTATTCAAAAGGGAGGCGCTATTTTTAACATTCAACGCTTACAATGGCTTAATGGATTTTATATACGACAAAAACCTCTTGAAGATTTGACAGAACTATGCGAACCATATTTTCCCAAACAGGCAGAAAACTTTGAGCAAAAAAAAATGGTTGTTGCCTTGTTCCAAGAACGCTTAAAAAAGCTTTCAGAAATTGCCGA
>CAYJRT010000042.1:0-4927 GCA_964372895.1 uncultured Candidatus Saccharibacteria bacterium | reverse complement strand
CTGCGTGGCCAGGAGCGTCGATATGCGCGTAATGGCGTTTCTCTGTTTCGTACTCCAAGTGCGTGAGAGAAATGGTAATTCCTCTTTGCTTCTCTTCAGGAGCAGAGTCAATTTGGTCGACGCTTTTGTCTGATGCCGCAAATCCCTTCAACTTCAGCACGTGAAGGATGGCCGCAGACAACGTGGTTTTACCGTGGTCAACGTGACCAATAGTGCCAACGTTGACGTGCGGTTTGGTTCGTTCGAATTTTCCTGCCATATGTGTTGGTTAACGTTATTATGCCAGTATATATTCAAATCGGCAAATCGTCAATAGTAAGCCCTTCTGTTCTTTCTTCTGCCAAGGGCGTTGCCGGCATTTGTTTGGGGGAAGGATTGTGAGACATTCTCATGGGCGGAGCCTGTTCTTGCCGATTCCTTCCCTGCCGCCACTCCTCAAAAGACATTATGATAAGCAGGGGCTTATTATTTTCAACGATAACGATTTTTCCTCCTTCCCTTTTGATAATTTCTTTAATTTCTTCGAGATTCATTTTCGTTTACCCTCAATAATCTCCTGCGCAATATTCGCAGGAATTTGTTCATACTGTTCAAACTCCATAGTAAAGGTTCCCCTTCCTTCCGTCAAGGAGCGAAGGTTTGTGGCATATCCAAACATTTCTGCCAAAGGCACTTTTGACCGAATAACTTTCAGGTCAATTCGGTCTTCGGTGTCTTCAATACGACCGCGCCTCGAAGAAAGATCTCCGATAACGTCTCCCAGAAAATCAGAAGGAATCGTTGCTTCCAAATGCATAACAGGTTCAAGCAACACCAAATTCGCTTTCTTGGCGGCATCTTGAAAAGCCATGGATCCTGCAATCTTGAAAGCAAATTCTGAAGAGTCAACCTCGTGAAACGAACCATCGTACAGCGTAGCTTTCACATCAACCACAGGATACCCCGCCAGCACGCCCTTATCCATTGCTTCCCGAATTCCTTTCTGAACTGCTGGAATATACTCTCTGGGGATTGCTCCTCCCCTAACCGCGTCAACAAACTCGAAACCTTCTCCCTGCGCTTTTGGCTCCAAGCGCACCAACACATGGCCATACTGGCCGCGTCCTCCTGACTGGCGCACGTATTTGCTTTCAGCTTCAGCCTTATCTCTAATCGTTTCTTTGTAAGCTACTTGGGGCCTTCCCACATTTGCTCCAACGCCGAATTCCCGCTTCATGCGGTCAACAATAATCTCCAAGTGCAGTTCTCCCATGCCTGAAATAATCGTTTCTCCTGTTTCTAAATCCGAAGTCACGTGAAATGTAGGATCTTCCTCTGTCAATCTTCGTAACGCCAAACCCATTTTTTCTTGATCTGCCTTGGTTTTAGGTTCAATGCGTATGGAAATCACAGGCTCTGGGAACGAAATCTGTTCCAGCACAATGGGCGCGGCTGGCGTGCAAAGCGTATGGCCAGTGCTGGTATTTTTCAAACCTACGGTAGCTGCAATGTCGCCTGCATAAAGCTCGTCAACTTCTTCTCTTTCATTTGCATGCATTCGGAGAATTCTGCTTATACGCTCTGTTTCTCCCGATATCGTGTTCAGCACATAAGACCCTTTAGGCAACATACCCGAATATGCCCGAAAATAAGTTAACGTACCCACATAGGGATCAGATGCTATTTTAAAAGCAAGCGCGGCAAATGGATCCTGATCAGAAGCTTTTCTCAACACTTCTTGCCCGGTTTTCGGGTCAATGCCTTTTACGGGAGGAAGATCCGCTGGGCTGGGAAGATAAGAAACAATTGCATCGAGAACAAATTGCACTCCTTTATTTTTTAAGGAAGACCCGCATAATACCGGAACCAACTTACTTGCCAACGTTGCTTTTCGCAAGCCAGCTCTCAACTCATCCGCACTCAACTCTTGCCCTTCCACATACTTATTCATAAGAGCTTCGTCTTCTGCGGCAATTCGTTCCACGAGCTTTAGTTTCGCTTCTTTTGCTTTCTCAAGCATATCTACTGGAATTTCCCGTTCTTTGATTTCCTGGCCAAAGTCACCCTCAAATGCAAAGGCTTTCATGGAAAGAAGATCTACAACTCCGGAAAACTTCTCTTCTTCCCCAATAGGAAGCTGCAGCGCCACAGTATTGTTTGTGAGTTTTTTCCAGATAGACTCCACCGCTTTTTCAAATGAGGCGCCTGTGCGGTCAAGTTTGTTGACAAAACAAATTCGGGGAACGCCAAATTTGTCTGCTTGGCGCCACACCGTTTCCGATTGCGGTTCCACGCCAGAGACTCCGTCGAACACTACTAATGCTCCATCGAGCACGCGCAACGAGCGTTGAACTTCAACAGTAAAATCGATGTGACCCGGAGTATCAATGAGATTCATGCGATACTCGTTTTCTTTGGTTTTGGCAAGATAGGTCGGTGTCCAGAAACACGTGGTAGCAGCCGCGGTAATAGTAATGCCGCGCTCTCTTTCCTGCACCATCCAATCCATAATAGTAGTTCCCTCATCGATATCTCCCAACTTGTGCGCCACTCCCGTGTAAAACAAGATTCGCTCTGACGTAGTTGTTTTCCCTGCATCGATATGAGCTATAATTCCAAAATTTCGGTATTTCTCTATAGGATATTGGCGAGCCATGAATATAAGTAAGATACCTGGGTGATTTTTAACGCGCTCCTGGGCAATCTTTTACGGCTCCGCAGAAGCTTCGCCTCGATTGCCCGCTTGAAGCAAGCAGTTGCCTCAAGTCCACGCAAAGTGCGCAAATGCGCGATTGGCTTCTGCCATGCGGTGCATATCTTCTTTCTTTTTTATTGCAGAGCCTTCGTTTTTATACGCCGCAAGTAATTCTTCTGCGAGCTTTATTCGCATGGGCTTTCCTTTTTTTGATTTCGCCGCTTTGATAATCCACTTCATTGCCAAACTCACTCTTTTATCGGGCTTTACTTCCACAGGTACTTGATACGTAGCTCCTCCCACTCTTCGAGAACGCACCTGCAGCAAAGGAGAACTGTTTTCGATTGCTTTTTGAAACACTTCCAAAGGCTCTTTTTTTGATTCAGTTTTTATCAAATCAAAAGCACCATACACAATTTTTCGCGCTGTGTTTTTTTTCCCGCGCTCCATCACCTGATTAATAAATTTTTCAATCGTCGCGTCTTCCATATTTTAGTTTTTCTTCTCTCGTTTTGCTCCGTACTTGGAGCGCTCCTGTTTTCGATTTTCCACTCCGGTAGCATCCAACACTCCCCGCACAATGTGATAACGCACTCCAGGCAAATCTTTCACTCGCCCGCCTCGGATAAGCACAATCGAGTGTTCTTGCAACTTATGTCCTACCCCTGGGATATACGCCGTTACCTCCATTCCATTGCTCAAACGGACTCTCGCCACCTTGCGAAGCGCAGAATTTGGTTTCTTGGGAGTAACCGTAAACACGCGAAGGCACACGCCTCGCTTAAAAGGAGAGTTGTATGGTACCACGCGGTTCCTCTGCGAACGAAACCCAAAACTCAAGGCAACGGTTCTGTCTTTCTTTGCCGCTTTCTTTCTTGGATTTTTTATTAATTGTCGAATTGTTGGCATGGTTCGATAAACTCACCACAAGTCAAAACTAAACTACCAAATAACCTTTTTTGTGTCAACAAAGTTAAAACCCCACAATAAGGCGAAAAAGAAAATCGAACGGGATCTCAAGAAAACGAAACAAGAAGAATATGAAGAAGATAAGCACAAATACGCCATACTGGTTAAGGAATTGCCGTACCACGCGTAAAGAACTCGGCAAAAAATCAAACAAAATATGCGAACCGTCGAGCGGAGGAATTGGCACTAAATTAAAAATCGCAAGAAAAAGATTTACCTGCACAATTCCAATAAAAAGAGGAATAAGTCCAGGAAAAATCTCTGAAATCGGTAAGCTTGCAAAACGCAGCAAAAACCCAAAAAAGAGAGCAATCGCCAAATTTGCCGCAGGGCCCGCAAAACTCACTTTGGCAGAACCGTATTTTTTGTCGCGAAGATTATAGGGGTTTACAGGCACTGGCTTTGCCCAACCAAAAAGAACGGGGCTTTGGAAAAGAACCAAAAGAAAAGGTACTGCAACCGATCCTATGGGATCGATATGAGGAAGAGGGTTTAACGTAAGTCTGCCGGCATCTCTTGCTGTGGAATCTCCCTGCGCCAAGGCAACATATCCATGAGCTACCTCGTGAAGAATCACAGACAATAAAAGTATCACAAGGAAAAATAACATCAAAGCTACATCCATAAACTCCACCATACCACAGTTCTTGCAAAATGAGAATGGTTTGATATACTGTGTTTCATGGCACAAGTTTGCGCAATTTGCGGAAAAACAAAAAATGTTGCTTGGCGATTAGTAAAGCTTCGCGGCAAGTACAACCCTACTATTAAACGCTTGCAGAAACCAAACCTTCAATGGATGCATTTACCCGCAGGTGGGCGTATTAAGGCGTGCACCAAATGCATCAAAGCCGCCGCAAAAGCTCGTGTTTAACGCCGGGCTTTAAACATTCGGGGTATAGTGTAGCGGCAACACGCGCCCTTGGGGTGGGTGAAACGCTGGGTTCAACTCCCAGTACCCCGACAAACATTTCTTAACCAAAAACCTCTCTTGAAGAGAGGTTTTTGGTTTGTGTTGAGAACTTATTTCCAAACCACCTGTTGCTTAAGCTCTTCACGTGATTTATCAACCGTATTCTGCGATTCTACAGACGATGATTGGAAAACTTGAGGGTGTTGCGTAGGTCTTGGCTGCAAAATCGTTTCTTTCCTTGCGCCGCCGCGCAAACGCCGAATCACCATAAACGCTGCGAGAATGGCAAGAATAGCAAGTACTGCGAGCTCTGGTTTCCCCAAGTTTCCAAGCGGACCAAGAGCAGCCAGAAAACCTGTACTCTCTTCCTT
>CAYJRT010000041.1:0-4971 GCA_964372895.1 uncultured Candidatus Saccharibacteria bacterium | reverse complement strand
TTCAAATCTGGCCCGCCCCACTCCCCGAAACAGTACCTTATCTTCTAAAGGGCAGCCATAAACTGCTCTTTTCATTTGCAACTATTGACATGATTCTTTGCGATATGATAATGATAAATAATGAGTCGCATGAACAGATCCCAAATCAAATTCCAGTTTGCCCAGAAAATGACCTGGAAATTTTTGGTTGGGAGACGCGAGTGAGACTTTAGGGCAGAACTTAGTATAAGTTCGTAAAATCAGAAAAATCCTCTCCCAACCAAAGGAGAGGATTTTTTGTGTAGAAAAGGGAGATGAAGATAAATATGCTTCATTTCCCTTCACTGCACTTTAAGTTTATTGCGGAGAAGATAAGCATGACAGTAATCGTGGTAATTGGCTCCTGGGCAAGAGAGCGTCATTTAGCAAAGCATGGGTGCTCAGTTATTCTTCTGTGTGCTCGGCTTCGCAATGGAATTGATCTTAGGATCTGCGGTTCTGATGAGATTTGGAGGGAAGATTTCGTACAACTTTGGCAGGCAAGCAGTAGGATTATCGCAGTTGAACCCCTCCATATTGCTGTAGATGGCCAAGACTTCCGCGAGCTTATGGAGCTTCTAAAGGGGTTTATTCCTATCTCCGTGGTCCGGTTTGACCCTCAAGAAGGGCTAACCGTGACATTCGCACAAGAACTTGAGAATGCCTTGCGAGGATCTCAAGCACGTGCTCCAACTTAACTTTTTGATTCATGTAGGCGCGCTGCCAAAGCGCGCTATTCTTTTATTTGACTTTTATGCGCCAAGATGTACGATGTTTATATGAAGATGCTTCAATATCCTATACAAATGATGGTTATGACTATGGCCTTCACGAAGGTTGAGGTTTAGTTCGACAATTCCAGCGGATTTAATCTTCAGCCTTCAAAGCGAAGGCTGATTTTATTTAATCAAATTATGTTTATTACGATTATAAATGATTGCCGGGATGATAACGCAGCCGGAAGGCAGGCCACGAGAACGGCCTCGCTTTTGGGGTTTTCTCCTGCCTTTATCGGGGTACAAAGCGATTTAGAGGCAGCAGGAAATTTGGTCGATGCTTTAGACGCAGGAGAAGGGCAAGAAGGCGTGGTATTAGTAAATGTTGCGCCAAGACATGGGAAAGCAAAGAAATGGGAGAACGGCAGTCCCTTCGGATATTTCTTTTATAGAAAAACTCTGGTTGTAACATCGGTAGATAGATTTACGCTTTCTCTCGTGAAAAAATTAAAAATTATAGATACGCTTCATGTTATTGATCTTCCTCAAGCGCTTGAAAAAATGGTTGGGAAAGAAAAGTTATCTAAAACATCGCAGTCGCATATTGCGCAGACTCAATTTCGAAGCTACGATTTTTTGCCTCGAGCAGCAAAGTGGCTGCTCGAAGGAGAAAAGTTGCCGCGTAGGCCTTGGAGTATCAATCAAATTCCTGACGCTCCAAAGGCAGTTTGGCATGTTGATAACTTTGGAAACTGCAAGACCACGCTGTTGGCAGAGGATGTTGCTTTTAGAGTGGGCAAAGACATTCAATTGCAAGCGGGAGTACTGCCAACCTTTTCGCGTCTGAAAGATGTTCCTGACGGAGCGCGCGGCTTGGTCATTGGGAGTTCTGGCATCAAAAACAAAAGATTTTTGGAGATTGTAGTGCAAGGAGGAAGCGCAGCAGAGTATTTTCGTCTTTCCTCTGGCAGTGTCATAATGTAAGCATATGCTCATAGACACCCACGCCCACGTGAACTTTAACGCCTTCAAGGAGGATGCCGACGAGGTTATCAAGCGTGCGCTCAAGAACGACATTTGGATGGTAATGCCAGGGACGCAGTACTCGACGTCCAAACGTGCGGTTGAGATTGCGGAGTCCGCCAGCTGGCGAAAACAAAAAGTACAAAAGGCGCTTGAGGAGTTTCGATTTAACGATGTGCTGATTGCAATTTGGGACATTATCCATTTTTGCGACAAGTATATCGATGAAAAAAAGCCTTGGGACGAATCGTCCGAACAAAAACAGGTTATTAGTGATTTGTTATTTGTTATCGGTGAGATCGCGCAATTCTTGGCGCCCTTTCTCCCCGAAACTTCAGAAAAAATCGTAAAACAACTGGCAGAGGGAAAAGGCGAAAACCTTTTCCCAAGAAAATAAAAAAGCCTCAAAAAATCAAGCCCCTTGACAAGATTATTTGAGTCCCCTATTGTAGAAGAACAATTGAATAAAATGGCTGTGAAGGGGAGTATATGCCGCCCCGGAGCCGCCTGCGAAACTTCATGACGAAGATAAGCAGAGCCAGATTCCAACTGTAAAAAAGGAACGCCGATCATTCAAGGGAAAGTCGGCTAAAGGTTGAGGCGGAAACGCCTGAACAAAGCAGGGTGGTACCACGAGAAGAATTCTCGTCCTTGCGCTAACAAGCAGTATTAGCGTAACGACGAGAATTTTTTTATGGCTCACCCATTGTCTGCGATTAAAAGATTGGAGTTGGCAAGCAAGAACATAGCGGGAGCGATTTCTCTTGCTCAGGGAGTTCCTTCTTTGGAATCCCATTGGGCGGCACGAGAGGGTGCCGTGAAAGCAATACAAGAGGGAAAGGCAGACGCGTATTCTTCGCCGCGGGGATTGGAAGAATTGCGATCTGCCATGAGCGAATCGTTGCGAAAACAAGGGTTCATCTTTGATTCCGCGAAAGAAATCATTGTAACGGCAGGTTCTATTGAGGGGTTATCGTGCGTGCTGTTGAGTATCTTGAACGCGGGGGATGAGGTGATTGTTTTCACGCCAACATATTATGAGAATTATAGAAGCATCGTTGAGATGGCAAAAGGAGTGATTGTCGCGTCTCCGCTTGAAGAAACGCGCGCATGGAAAGTTGATTTCAACGATCTGGAGAAGCGTATAAACCGCAGGACGAAAGCGTTTATTATTTGTAGTCCCAATAATCCGACAGGCTCTATGATTCCTGCCCAAGATATGGAATGCCTTGCCCTTTTGACAAAACAGCATGGTCTGTATCTTATTTGTGACGAGGTGTACAGAAATCTCTATTATGGTAGTGAAGTTCCGTTTTCTTTTCCACACAACGGCCAAGATGATCGTATTATACATATAGTAAGTTTCTCAAAGGATTTTGCGTTGTCTGGATGGAGGGTTGGATGTATATATGCGCCAGAGTATATCATTGAGAACATACTGTCCGTTCATGACAGTTTGGTGAATTGTGCTCCGGTGGTTTCTCAACACGCCACGATTGGAGCTTTACAACACGAGCAAGAAATTGTTGACTTTGCGCGTCAAGAGTATGGAGAAAGAAAAAAGCTCATGGAAGATCGTCTGTTGTGCATGGAGGATTTCTTGCGTTTTGTTTCGCCCCAAGGGGCGTACTATATTTTTCCTCGTTTGTATGGGATGCAAGATTCCGAGCGTTTTGCCTTTGAACTACTTTCTCAAGCAGGTTTAGCCGTGGTTCCGGGGAGTTCGTTTGGAGAGGGCGGTGAAGGCCATATTCGGTTGTGCTTTGGCAGGTCCAGGAGCGATATTGAAAAGGGTATGGATAGATTGGAGGCATTTTTGCATGATAGATTGAAAAAATCCTCGAGAGGATGAATCGATCCGTGTCAACGGATTTACCTATGACACCGAAACAGGGACTGGTTGACGGATGAAAGATGACACCGCAGCTGGTCTCTGGCGAGACCAGTTTTTAGTTCATTAAAGAATGAGGAGAAGAGAAATGTCTGAATTGAAAAGAGTAGTTCTAGATTTTCCCCAAATTGGCGACCAGAATACGAAGGCTTCGACTTTATGAAAGCTGCCTTTGCTCCAGAAGGTTTTCGATCGAGGTCGAGAGATTGGGAGATTATCAAAGAGGCAGATGAGGTACTGGAGAAAGCGAGGGAGTTTGTTTTAGCTAACGCACTTAAATAGGTAAGGGCAATTACTAAACAAGGTCCCTGCGGAGATTGCATCAACGCGGAGACTTTTTCTTTTTGGCGAGTTTCTCGCTAGCGACTTAGTTATGCTATAATAGGTGCATGCAAGTGCCGCAATGGTTTCAAAAGCTTTATTGGTGGGGGGATTCTTCCCGGCTTGAAGGGAAGCGAGATAAACGAGTTGTGATTGTCCAAATTATTAACCAAGGCAATTGGGCAGAATGGAGATGGCTTGCGAAGGCATACGGGAAAAAGAAATTGCGAGAAGCAATCCAAGAAATTCCGACAAGCGAATTTCGGCAAAGCGCTCTTAAGCTCATCTCTTTGCTACTCGGAATTAGTAGAATGAAATATGCATCCAGAAGCGATTACATCAGAACAAAAAGAGATTCTCAAAAAACTGCCAATACCCTCTGACTTTTACTTGGCAGGAGGCACGGCGCTCGCACTCCAGATCGGCCATCGGATTTCGGTGGATTTTGACTTTTTTTCATCTCAAAGACTTCCAAGCGATCTCCTTTCGCGTATTCAAAAGCTTTTTGGGGAAACAGAAACTGAAATCGTACTCAACGTAAGTTACCAGCTGACTCTAAGGATTCACGGAGTGGAAGTAACATACTTTCAATATCCATTTCCCCCGCTTTTTTCGTTGGTGTCATATGAGAATATAAAACTTCTCTCCGTAGAAGAGATTGCAGCTTCAAAAGCTCATGCCATAGGCAGAAGAGCAACTTGGAAAGACTACATAGATCTTTACTTTATTCTCAAGGAGAAACATGTCGGCCTCCCAAAAGTTATTGAGGTCGCACAGAAAAAATATAAGGAAGAGTTTGACCCTCGTCTTTTTCTCGAGCAGCTTTTGTATTTGGAAGATGTTCCTTCCATGCCCATTACTTTTTTGAAAGAAGAGGTGGGTAGAGAAAAAGCAGAAAGTTTTTTTGAAGAAGAAACAAAGAAGATACGATTTTAGTTCAAGAAGAAATGCTCATCGATACTCATTGTCATTTGAATTTCAATGCTTTTGGAGAAGATGCTG
>CAYJRT010000040.1:0-5021 GCA_964372895.1 uncultured Candidatus Saccharibacteria bacterium | reverse complement strand
ATCTTATTCATCAGTTCATTGGGCGTGAAACCATCCCGTGCATAGAGAGATAGGATTGCTCGCTTCCCCCCTTCCACAACAACAGGAATCGTCTGCCGGTCGATCGTGATGGTCGTCTCCCACAGACCTGGCCTTACCTGAATTTCCCAGGGAAGTTGGAGGGCAATAAGATTTCTTAGGCGAACCATCATACTGTCATCCGTGGTCAACTGCACTGGCTTCCCAAGAACTTGCTCTTCCAAACCATTTGCCCCAAAGACCCATACAGAGCCAATTTGTCTGGCGACAGGCCAGCAATAGTCGAGTGACCTCCCCGAGGCTACCACTTTTGCTGCTGGGAGCTTGAGTAGGGCCTGCCCTGTATCAGTAGGAACCTCCCTGTCTCCGGGCTTAAGAAGCACCCCATCAGCGTCTAGAATGAACACTGTCCCCTCCACCACTCCCTCTACCATTGGTACCATGCCTTTTCCCTCCGTATAGATTTTTTGTTAAAGGGCACAGGTCTTTTCGACCTGAAAATTATTTATTCATAATAAACAATTTTCATTCCAAAAAGATTCTAGAAAAATAAATCTTTCCGCTGCCTTGATTTTTTTATCACGTCAAACGCTTCATCCGCATTATCAACAAGGGTATAAATATTCATATCTTCCCAATCGATCGCGTGAAATTTTTCGCATACGACTTCTTTCGTCCAAGCCAGAAGCCCAGCCCAATATTCGCGCCCGACGAGCACAACAGGTATCTTTTCGTCAATTTTTTTTGTCTGGATAAGAGTAACGATGTCATAGAGCTCATCAAGGGTGCCGAATCCGCCTGGAAAAAATACATATGCCTGCGCCGAATAAGAAAGCATCATCTTCCTCGTAAAGAAATAATTGAATCCAACGCCGCAAGTAACATATTCATTAATACGCTGTTCATGCGGGAGTTGTATGTTCAAGCCGATGGAATTCCCATCGGCTTCTCTGGCGCCGCGATTCCCGGCTTCCATAATGCCTAGTCCGCCGCCGGTAACCACCGCGAACCCAGCCTGCGCCAGACGATATCCAAGCGTTTGCGCTTCCTGATACCATTTATTGCTCGGCCTAAATCGCGCAGAGCCAAAAAACGTGACGCTCTTTTTAAAATCGGCGATAAATTGAAAACCGTCTATAAATTCCCCAAACATCCGAAGCACTCTCCAGTTTAAACTTTGGCGAAAATCGTCCTTGATCCTTTCTCCTTTCGGAATTTTAGGCAGTTTTGATGCAGGGACACTTAATGTTTTTTGATTTTTAGTTTTCATTACCAAATGCATACGGATCTAAAATAATCTATTTTCTTTTCTTGCCGGGGAAGCAGATTTGGTTGCGGACGTTGCACCATTCGCCTTCGAACATATAACCAGCCAACTTCCCCTCTTTCGCCAGTTTGGGAAACACGTCTCTTTCAAGCGAGGCGGTTTTCTGCCTGGCAATATATTCGAAGATTTCTGGGTTAAAACAGAAAATGCCTGCTGAAATTACTCTCGAAACGCCTTCTTTTTCTTTTGGTTTTTCCGCGAAGGCAACAATCTTTTCGCCTTTCATCTCCACCGCTCCATACAATGAAGGGTCTTCAATGGAAGTTAAGGCAACCGTTGCTGCCACACCTGCTTGTGTGTGATACGCCACGAAATCTACCAGGTCAAGATCTGCCACAATATGACAATACAACACAAGAAACAAATCCCCTGCCACAAACTTCTTCGCCAAAGACAACGCGTGCGCTGTTCCGATCTTTTCTTCGCCTTGCCATTGATAGGCAATTCTCAAGCCATACTTTGTTCCATCACCGAGAATTTTTTGTACCTCCTTTTCGCCCTCGTGCAACAACAAAATGACTTCTTTTATCCCATGAGCCCGCAAGAGCTCTATTTGGCGCTCAACGACCGACTTGCCTTCAAACGAAGTAGCGCAAGAAAAGTCTCTGTGTCCTGCGATAATAAACGCCTTTTCCACTTTGGCGCCGAGCGCTTGGTTGAGAAAATACTCAATGGCGTGCGACCGGTTTCGGATGGTTTCTCCGTCGATTGCTCGATCGAGTCTTTTTAATATATCCTCCTTGAGGGTTATGGCAATTTTGCTGCGCTGCATGGTGATGAAAGTATCATACTTTATCATACCAATGTCTGTCAATCCCCCCTCCTTGACTATTTATCCACAGAAGGTATTATGAAAAGTAACTTCCGGGATATCCCGGACTCTATGCAAAAATCAAAAACTCGCACCGATGACGCAAACTCGTCTGGTAAAGACGACCTCAAGGGTAAAACCCTCCTTGTCGTAAACTCTGGATATCGAAGAAAAGAATTTATTTTAAAGCGTATTCAAAAGCTTGGCTGCAAAATTGTCCTTCTTCATAAAGAAGAAAACTGGGCTCAAAAGTACATAGACGAGCTTATCTTAGCTGACACGAACAATCACGCAGAAAGTCTTGAAGCTATAAAAAAATACGCAGAACGCCACCCCATAGATGGGGTTGTTACTTTTTGGGAAGATGACGTACTCTTAACCGCTAAAATCGTGGATATGCTTGACCTGCCCGGAATCCCCTATCGAGTTGCCAGAGTAACAAGAAACAAATATCTGTTCCGGGAGTTCTGCAAACAAGCTGGCGTTCCAACGCCCCAGCACCGCATGATTTCTTCCCAGGCCGACGTTGACTTTGCGATGGAGAATTTTCACTTCCCGATTATTGCAAAACCAGTGTATGGCTCCTCCAGCGCTTTGGTCGTGAAGGTGGAGAAAAAACAAGACCTTCCGAAAATTGTCCGCTACATCGCAGAAAATATTTCAGAAAAAATGGAATCTGCGCTTGCGAATGGAACACAAATCTTCGCAGAAGAATATCTCGACGGCCAGGAAGTAGATATCGATATGCTCGTTCAAAATGGAAAGGTAAAATTCTATTCCATCACTGATAACGAACCGACAGACGAACCTTTCTTCATTGAAATCGGGGATTCTATCCCTTCGAGTCTTTTGGAGGAAAGCCAGGCAAAACTTCTCGAGATGGCGTCAGAAACGCTTGAAAAACTGGGAGTTCAGCAAGGTTGTATTCACTTTGAAGCAAAGTGGACCAAAAAAGGTCCTTTTCCTATTGAGGTGAACATCCGCATGGGCGGTGACTACATTCACTCTTTCGTAAAAGGGTGCTGGGGAATAGATCTTGTGGAATACGCAGCAAAAATCGCTCTTGGCGTGTACATTAAACCAGAAAAGCCAGACCAACCTTTGCAGTATCTCAAAGGCAAAATTTTTCTTCCCGAATATTCAGGAGTACTTGTTGAACTCGATGTGGACAAAGAGCTTTTCCAAAAAAAATACCTTGATCAAGTTGTTTTCTTGAAAGAGGTGGGCGATCCAGTGCTTGTTCCTCCTGAAGGGTATGAGTACCTAGGGTGGGTTACGGTAAAGGGCGAAAGCCCTGTGGTTACAGAAAACAATCTCCAAGAAGCATTGGAGTACATTCACTATACGGTGGCAAAGTATCATCCCGCGTCTTCGGTGGGCAAAACGGTACGAAAGACTCCTCTTTCTCTAGCTTCATTTGCCCGCGAGCAGATTAAGGCAAAAGCGTCAGTAGAAAGAGTGAAAGCGTTCAAAAAAGAAGGGCTTCGTGTGGGGATACTCTGCAATATTTACACGAAAGAGACCTCCCAGAATCCCGTAGAAAAAGAGGCAGAAGAAGATATTACCACCTCTGCTCTTCAAATTAAAAGCGCTCTTGAGAAAAAAGGGCACGCTGTGGAGCTTTTCGACATGAACCAACTTCTTTACACCATAAACCGTCTCGCAAGGCGAGACGTGGATATTGTCTTTAATGCCTGCGGAAGAATCAACAACTCGAGCCTTCTCAAGCCCCATACCGCTGCTATTTTAGACATTCTGAACATTCCCTATACTGGCTCCAATCCTCTTGCGAGAGCAATAAGCATAGACAAGATTATGGCCAAGAAGATATTAAAATACCACGGCATTCCTACTCCCAACTTCGACTATGTGTTTTCGATTGACGACAAGATTGATCCCGAACTCGAATATCCCCTTATTGTAAAACCGGCAAATACCGACGACAGCATTGGGATTACGCAAAAATCTGTTGTTACCAATGAAAAACAGCTCACTGCCCAAGTGAAAGAAATACTCACCGTGTATAAACGACCTGTGCTTGTGGAAGAGTTTATTGAGGGTTCAGAACTGGATGTGGGAGTTATTGGGAATCGAGGGAATATCCGAGTGCTTCCTATTGAACGTACACTCTTTGACAAAGTGCCCAAAGGGAAATGGGGGATTTACTCTTACGAAGACAAATGGGGCAACGTGGATATTCATAAATACTTTACCGTTGAATCGCCCGCACGTCTTCCGAAAAAGCAAATGCAACTCGCTTCTGAAATTGCAATTGACGTATTCAATGCACTCGGCTGCCACGACTACGCACGAGTTGAAATGCGCATGGATAAAGACAGTAACCTCTATGTGATTGAGCTCAATACTCTCCCCACCCTGGAAGAAGACAGCTATTTTGGAAGGGTAGGCAAAAAACTTGGTCTTTCTTTCGGCGACATTCTCCAAGAAATTATTGAGGCTGCTGCCGAACGCTATACCAACAAACCTCCTTTTTTTCACCTCCAGGGAGGCATTGAGGTCCCTGTCGAACCCGTAACTAAGGCAAAGGAAGCTCTGCAGAGCAGAATCCTTCCGTAGCTTTAGCGCAGGAGGGTAAAAAGGTTTTTTGCGTTCTCTGTCGTGGCGCGGGCGACTTCGCCAACACTTACTTTTTTGATGCGCGCGATTTCTTGAGCAATATACTTTACGAATATGGGTTCGTTTCTTTTCTGTCCAGCCTCCGGCGGGACGAGATATGGCGAATCCGTCTCTAAAACAATGCGATCCAACGGGATAGATGCGATTACTTCTTCTGGTTTTGGCAGGGCAGGAACGTTTTTGAAAATTAAACCATTGAATCCAAAATACAAACCAAATTCCATAAAT